>NZ_JBHVDD010000023.1:0-100696 GCF_042802995.1 Streptomyces sp. NPDC057438 | reverse complement strand
CCGCTACTCCGAGAGTAGCGGGCCCTCGGCCGTACGGGTCGCGGTCCGGATCGGAGAACCGGGCTCAGCGGACCGGCAGGCCCTGCGGCTGCTGCGGCGCGATGCCGAGCGCGGTGGTGTACTTGCCGAGCGCCAGCTTGCCGATCGCCGGGTAGGCGCCGAGCGCCTCGGCGGCGGAGCAGCCCGCCTCCTTCGCGGCGGCCTCGATCAGACCGGCGTCGATCTCCGGCCCGATCAGGTACGGGGCGAGCGCCAGTTGCTGGGAGCCCGAGGAGCGCAGCTGCTCGGCCACGGAGGTGATCGAGCCCTCCTGGTCGAGGGCGGCGGCCATCACCGGCACCGCGAGACGCGCGGCCAGCAGCATGCCCGTGATCCCGGCGGCCTGCACGGCCTCCTCGCCGCCCACGGTGGCGAGGACGATGCCGTCCGCGGCGGTGGCCACGGTGAACAGCCGCGCCCGGTCGGCACGTGCCAGACCGGCCTCGGACAGACGGACGTGCAGTGCCTCGGCCAGCAGGGGGTGCGGGCCCAGCACATCGGTCAGCTCGGCCGCGATACGGCTCTCCATGACGGCCTGGCGCACCTGCCGCAGCGTGGCGCTGTCCGGGCCGGCGAGCAGGGGCACGACGACGGCGACGAGGCCCTCCGGCTCCTTGACGTCCAGGCCGGCGGCGCGCGCCTGCTCGTAGCGGGCGGTGCGCTCCTCGGCGGCGCGCGCGAGCACAGACTGCAGCGTGGGGAACTCGTCGGCGCCGCCGTCGACATAACCGATGCGGGCGTCGAGGCCGGGCAGCTCGGAGCGCGCGATGCTCACGACCTCCTCGGCGAGGCCGCGCGTGGCGGCGCTGGGCGTGCCGGGCACCGCGAGGACGAGCGCGGGCGCGCCCTCGGGAGCCGCCAGGGGCTCCGGGCGGCGGTGCCGCCCGGGCTGGCGGGGTCGCGGCATTCGTACTGGCAGGCCGGACGCGGGCCCAGTGGGGGAGCTCATGGCGCCGCATGTTACTGGCTTCCTGGGCTCCCCTGTTCGGGGAGGGTGCAGGTGAGCGGTATCCGTCCTGATTTGTCTGATGAGTTACGGGACGATCAGGGTCGATCACTCCCGCATATATCTACGGAGAGGTGTTCTTGGGGGTGAACGGTGGGTCTTGTCGGACAGGGTCGATTGCTCCCTTTTGTGGGGGCTGCTTTTCGGCCACCGCGTACAACATCCGCTCGTCGTACGGCAACCCGGGACCGCCGCCGGCCAGCGCGGCCGCGATACGCACGGCACCGGCCAGCGGATCCCCCTCGGCCGGCACCAGCCGCGCGTGCGGCAGCAGCTTCGCCAACTCCGCCTCCAGCGGGACGAGCAGGGGCGCGCCCAGCTTGAACAGGCCGCCGGTCAGGGCGACTCGGGGCTGGCCCGCGGCGGGGCAGACGGTGGCCGCCGCGTCGGCCATGTGCCGGGCCGCGGCGCGCAGGATCTCCGCCGCCACCGGGTCGTGCACGGCGCAGGCGCCCACCTCGGGCGCGAAGGACGCCAGGACCGCCGGGCGGTCGTGCCGCGGGTAGAGCAGGCCGGGCAGCCCGTCCATCGGGCCGAACAACGCCTCGGCGCGCTGCAGCAGCCGGGCCGAACCGCCGCTCCGCCCGTCGTACGCCCGCAGCGCCGCCTCCAGTCCGGCCCGCCCGATCCACGCCCCGCCGCCGCAGTCCCCGAGCAGATGACCCCAGCCGTCCGCCCGACGCCAGCGCTCCAGGTCCGTGCCGACCGCGATCAGCCCCGTACCGGCCGCGACCACCGCCCCCGGGCGCAGGCCGAGGGCGCCGGTGTACGCGGCGACCGCGTCGGCGGCCAGCGCGACCCGCCGTACGCCCAGTTCGCGGGTCAGTGCCGACGGCAGCTCGGCACGCAGCTGTTCGCCGAGCGTCGCGAAACCGGCGGCCCCGACGGCCACGGCCACCGGACCTCCGCACCCGGCGTCGTCGATCAGCTGCCGCACCAGGGGCAGCAACCGCTCCAGCAGCTGCCCGGCGTCGATACCGCGCGCCCCGGTCCGCACCGGCTCTCCGGAGGACACCGGCTCGCCCAGCGGCTCCGTGCCCCGGGCCAGCACCGCGCGGAGCCCGGAGCCGCCCGAGTCCACGGCGAGTACGACGGGGGGCTCGCGGCCGGTCACGGCAGACGCCAGTCCACGGCAGCGCCGCCCTGACGGGCCAGCAGGTCGTTCGCCCGGCTGAAGGGGCGGGAGCCGAAGAAGCCCCGGTCGGCCGACATGGGGGAGGGGTGGGCGGACTCGATGGACGGCAGGTCGCCGAGCAGCGGGCGGAGGTTGCGGGCGTCACGGCCCCACAGGATGGACACCAGCGGCTTCCCCCGCCCGGCCAGTGCCCGTATCGCCTGCTCGGTGACCTCTTCCCAGCCCTTGCCCCGGTGTGCGGCCGGCTTGCGGGGGGCCGTGGTGAGCGCCCGGTTGAGCAGCAGCACCCCCTGGCGCGTCCACGGCGTCAGGTCACCGTTGGACGGCTGGGACAGCCCGAGGTCGGTGTTCAGCTCCCGGTAGATGTTGAGCAGGCTGCCCGGCAGCGGCCGTACCTCCGGCGCGACCGAGAAGGACAGCCCCACCGCGTGCCCCGGGGTCGGGTAGGGGTCCTGCCCGACGATGAGGACGCGGACGTCGTCGAAGGGCTGCTGGAAGGCCCGCAGGACGTGGGATCCGGCGGGGAGGTAGGTGCGCCCCGCGGCGATCTCGCCGCGCAGGAAGTCGCCCATCTCGGCGATCCTCCCGGCCACGGGTTCGAGGGCCTTCGCCCAGCCGGATTCGACGATCTCATGCAACGGTCGTGGTGCCACGGCGTCACCCTACTGCCGTGACGGCCATGACGATCAACCGGTGGCCGACGGCTGATCGATGACGACCGTTCACCTCCCGAACGCGACTGACCGCGGCCCGACTTGGTGACGGCGTGGACAACCGGCCTCCCCCTTCTTCCCTCTTCTTCTGTGTCTGCTCCGGTCCCCGGCTCAGCCGACGACCGCCGCGCGCACGCACAGCACGTCCGGCAGGTGCGCCATCAACTGGTGCCAGCTGTCGCCGTCGTCGGCCGACGCGTACACCTCGCCGTTGCGGTTGCCGAAGTACACGCCCGCCGGGTCCGCGTCGTCCGTGCACATCGCGTCGCGCAGGACCGTGCCGTAGTGGTTCCCGGCCGGCAGCCCCGCCGAGAGCGGCTCCCAGCTCTTGCCCGCGTCCGTGGTGCGGTAGACCCGGCAGCGGCGGTCGGCCGGGACGCGGTCGGCGTCGGCGGTGATCGGGAAGACGTAGGCCGTGTCCCCGCGGCGCGGATGGGCGACGGCCGCGAACCCGAACGTGGAGGGCAGACCCGCGCCGATGTCCTCCCAGTGCCCGCCCCCGTCGTCGCTGCGGTACACCCCCCAGTGGTTCTGCAGGTACAGCCGGTCGGGGTTCGCCGCGTCCCGGGTGACCTTGTGCACGCACTGGCCGAACTCCGGGTTCGGGTCCGGCAGGAACACCGCGGAGACGCCGGAGTTGGCGGGCGACCAGCTCGCGCCGCCGTCCTCGGTGCGGAACACCCCGGCGGTGGAGACGGCCACGGTCAGCGCACGTGCGTCGCGCCGGTCCGTCAGGATCGTGTGCAGCCCCTCGCCGCCGCCGCCCGGCACCCACCGGTCGCGCGTCGGGTGCTCCCACAGCGGCCGCACCAGTTCGAAGCTCACCCCGCGGTCCTCGGAGCGGTAGAGCGCGGCCGGTTCCGTGCCCGCGTACACCACGTCCGGCTCCGCGGCCGACGGGTGCAGCTGCCACACGCGCTCCAGCGAGGCCCCGGTGTCCTGGGGGAACTTGACGGCCGGCCGGGTGGGTTCGGTCCAGGTGAGGCCGAGGTCGTCGGAGTGGAAGACGGAGGGGCCCCAGTGGGAGCTGTCGCCGCCGACGAGCAGCCGGGGCGTGTCCGTACGGGTGTCGATGGCGACCGCGTAGACGGCCTGCGCGTTGAAGTACGGAGCCTCGTCGAACTCCCAGGCGTCACCGCGCCGCCGCCCGATGAACAGCCCCTTGCGTGTACCTACGGTGAGCAGTACCTCTGCCATGTCGGCCACCTCCTGGACATCGTCGTCTCAGCCATGGGTCAGTCTGCACCCAGGCACTGACAGTCACCCCCCGAGACGGCTTCGCCGCAGGTCGGCGGGCGTGGAGGGGCGTGCCGGGCGGTCCGGTGGCCGTCCTGCGGGGGCGGGGTGACCCACGTCGCATGAGCAGAGGCCGGGCCACCGCCGTATGGGAGAGCGGTCCGGCAGTCCTGCACGTGCGAGGGAGGGTGCCTCCGATGGTGGCATTCCGTGGTCCGAAGGTGTGGCTGTGGCGATGGCGGCGCAACCCGCTCAGAAGACGCGCCGACCGCCTGGAGTCCTGGGTCGTGCTGATCACCTGGGCCCTGACACTGTGCGGCGGGGTGGCCATGGGACTCGTGGCCGCGGGCTCCGTGGAGTCCGGTCTCGCCCGGCAGCGCGCGGAGTGGCGTCCGGTCGAGGCGGTGCTCACCGAGGACGCCCCGGAGCCCTCCGCCCCCGACGGCACGGGAGCGGCGAAGGTGTGGGCGAAGGTCCGCTGGACGGGCCCGGACGGCTCCGCCCACGCGGGACAGGCGCGGGTCGAGCCCGCCGTCCCGACGGGCGCCGAGGTCACCGTCTGGACGGACGCCGAGGGCCTGCTGGTCACCAAGCCCGCCAGTGAGGCCCAGGCCCGGCTGCGGGCCACGCTCGTCGGCGGTCTCGCGGGTGTGTTCGCGGCCGCCGTGCCCCTGGTGGGCGGCCGGCTCGTCCGGAGCCGGATGGAACGGCGGCGGATGGACCTGTGGGACGAGGAGTGGGCACGGATCGGCCCGCTCTGGGAGCGCAAGATCTGGTGAGTGCCGTCGGGGTGGGCGCATGAGGGCGCGACCGCCCCGTGCACGGCCGACGGCCGGACGATGCCCGTGGGGGGAGGCCTCGTCCGGCCGCCGGAGGACTCACCGGTGGGTGAGGAGCGGGCTCACCTGTAGGTGATGTCCGAGGAGGAGTACAGGCAGTTGGTGCTGTCGGGGCCCGTACCGACGGCGCTGTTGTTGTTGTACTTCTGGCACGGGACGACCTTGCGGCCGCTGTCGTTGAGGATCGTGATCCTCCGCAGGGTCGCCACGTCGCCCCGGTTGACGTTGATGCCGACGAGCCGCGCGGTGGAGCCCGTCCCCGTCACCTCGATGTTGTTGAGGTTCACCTTGCGGGTGTACTGCGTCGAGCAGTCGCCGCACGAGCGGTACAGCGTCTTGAACTCGCTGACCGCGAAGTTGGAGATGTTCAGGGTGCCGGGCCCGTTGTGCTGGAAGACCTTGTCCGCCGCCTTCCGGGCGCCGCCGCCGGTCACCGTGTAGGTGGAGCCGCCGCGGAAGGTCGCCGCGTCCTCGCCGACGTCCTCCCACCAGACGTTCTGCAGGGTGCAGTTGCCCTCGCAGTGGATGCCGTCGGCGCCGGGCGCGCCGATGATGACGTTCTTCAGTGTCGCGCCGGCCGCGAGCTTGAAGATCGGGTCCTGGCCCTCCTCCTGGCCGTCGCCGGCCAGCGCGCCGCTGCCGTAGTAGCGGACCATGCCGCCGTCCCGGGTGCCGGACACCGAGAGGGTGGAGGACACCGGCTGGCTGCCGTTGGCGGACGGCCAGGTGGCGGCGCTCGCCGGAGAGGCCCCGCTAGTCATGATCATGCCAAACGAGAGGCTGAACGCGGCGAGCGTGCCGGTCAGCGCGCGTGTACGGACACGCGGACGTGCTGCGGAAGTCATGTCCCGGTTCCTTCTGTCGTCCGAGCGGATGGGGGTGGTGGTTCTCAGAGCTTTCCGGCGCCCGCGCCCGACGTCACCGAGGCGACGACGGAGGAGGCGGACTCGGCGGTGTAGCCGTAGGGCGGGGCGGTGAAGGTGCCCACCCGGGAGATCTCGGTGACGGCCCCACCGAGGTCGTTGCCGCGCAGGTTCGCGAAGCCGTCCACGTCACTGCTGCGGTTCGTGGTGACGGCGACTCCCGTGTTGCGGAAGACGTTGTTCTCCACGAGCATCTGGGCGCCCATGCGCGAGTGGCAGGCGGTCTCCGCGCCGTCCACGTAGTTGTTGTAGAAGTGCCCGGTGCCGAAGCGCAGGCTGGGGATGCGCGAGTACACGTTGCTGAAGTGGTTGTGGTGGTACGTCACCTTCAGGTGCCCGGTGTCCTCGGAGGCGTTGTTGTCGCTGTGGCCGACGAGGGAGCCCTTGAAGTGCTCCTTGAAGGTGTTCCAGGACACCGTCACGTGGTCCGAGCCGTGGTTGACGTCCAGCAGGCCGTCGTAATGGTCCTTGTCGTGCGTACGGTCCGCGGAGAAGGAATTGTGGTCGATCCACACCTTCGTGGACTCCTGGACCGTGATCCCGTCGGCGGGCGCGACCGGTTTGCTGATGTTCAGGTTGCGGACGACGACGTCGGTCCTTTCCTTGATCCGCAGGCCGCCGCCGGTGAACCCGGACGCCGAACCCACGCCGAGCACCGTCGTGTGGGAGCCGATGTCCACCTGGCCGCTCAGCGTGATCAGGCCGCTCACCCGCACGACCTTGGCGGTGTTGCCGGCGACGGCGGCCCTGAAGGCGGCGAGCGTCGAGACGGTGACGGGGGCGGCGCTGCCGCCGCCGGTGGTCCCGGCGCCGAAGCCCACCGGGGAGGTCTCCGCCGCTGTCGCCGTGTGCGGCAGGACGAGGACGGCGGTCGTCGCCAGGGCCGCCGCCGCGGCCACCAGGGCGGCCGATCTTTGCGGCCGTGTACGTGGGGGGACGGTACGCATGCGGGTGCGTCCCTTCAGGAAGAAGCTGACGGTCTATGTAGATGAATTGAGGTCACTCTTCTGATCGATGTGCGGAGGCGGTACGGCTGCGGCAGGGGCCTCGATGGTGCAGGTGGAGCGATTTCCCGGGGAAGGTCTGGTCCCGGCAGGCCTGGGCCTGGGGTGGGGTGGCGGCCGCCGGTTCACACTGCTGAACGGAACGTAAGGGGCAAGCGCTTTCTGGTCAACGCTTTGCGCAAAAGACATCGGTCCGGCCCTGGTGGCGGCGTCGGCGGTGTCCGGCGAGGGTGACCCGGCGCCCCGGCCGGAGTGGCGCGAGCGAATTCTTTCGATGTGTGGGAGCGCTTCCATGGCCGCCATGCCCATGTCACGATGCTGCTCCCGTCGCCGACCCCGAACGACGTCCCCCGCACTGTCGCACCCGCCGATCCCGTCACAGGAAGGCACGACGACGTGACCCCCACCCCCCACGACCGGGCGCGCGGACCGCTGCGCTCGGCGTTCCTCACGCTGCTGGCGGCCCTGGTGTCGCTGCTCGCGGCCACGCTTCTCGCCGCGCCCCCGGCGGCCGCGTCGGACACCGCGGCCGAGGCCGCTCCCCGGGCGGCGCTCACCGAGATCACCGGCTTCGGCACCAACCCCAGCAACCTGCAGATGTACCTGTACGTGCCGCAGAACGTGACCGCGAAGCCGGCGATCGTGGTGGCCGTGCACTACTGCACCGGCTCGGGACCGGCGATGTACAACGGCACCGAGTACGCCTCGCTGGCCGACCGCTACGGGTTCATCGTCGTGTACCCGTCCGTCACCCGCAGCAGCAAGTGCTTCGACGTCGCCTCCCCGCAGGCGCTGACCCGCGGCGGCGGCAGCGACCCGGTGGGCATCAAGTCCATGGTCGACTGGACCGTCCGCACCTACGGCGCCGACACCGGCAGGATCTTCGCCACCGGCATCTCCTCCGGCGCGATGATGACCAACGTCCTCCTCGGCGACTACCCCGACGTGTTCGCCGCCGGCGCCGCCTTCGCGGGCGTGCCCTTCGCCTGCTTCGCCACCACCAACGGCTCCGAGTGGAACAGCGACTGCGCCAACGGCACCGTCATCCGCACCCCGAAGGCCTGGGGCGACCTCGTCCGCGGCGCCCACCCCGGCTACACCGGACCCCGCCCGCGCATGCAGCTGTGGCACGGCACCACCGACGACGTGCTGCGCTATCCGAACTTCGGCGAGGAGATCAAGCAGTGGACCAATGTGCACGGTGTCGCCCAGACACCGGCGGCCACCGACTCGCCCCAGTCCGGCTGGACCCGCACGCGCTACGGCGGCACCGGTGACCGTGCCCCCGTCGAGGCCATCAGCCTCCAGGGCACCGGCCACAACGTCTACGCCTGGGGCATGGGGGCGCGTGTCCTCACCTTCTTCGGCCTCGACGGCTCCGGCCCCGCGCCCCAGCCCCCGGCCGGGCCCTGCAAGGTGACCGTCACCACCCAGGCCTGGAGCACCGGTCTGACCGCGTCCGTGACCCTCACCAACACCGGCACGACGGCCGTCGACGGCTGGAAGCTCGGCTTCACCCTGCCCGCCGGACAGACCGTCACCGGCGGCTGGGGCGCCACGTACACCCCGGCGAGCGGCGCCGTGACCGCGACCAACGCCGCGTACAACGCCGCCATCGCCCCCGGCGCGAGCGTCAGCATCGGCTACCAGGCCAACCACACCGGCAACAGCGCCGCGCCCTCGGCGTACACGCTCAACGGGACGTCCTGCACGCGTGGTTGACGTGCTCTGAACCCCCCGCTTCTGCTCCGACCGGCCCTGTCCGTGCGCGCGCCGACACGGTGAGCGCCCGGACCCGGTCCGGCGACGGTCCGTCCTGCCCGACTCCCAGAAAGGCATCGCCCTTGCGACCGCTCAGCAGCCCACAGCCCGTCAGGCCGTCGGACCGGTCGACGCTCGCGACCGTCGTCACCACCTGCGTCCTCGCGTTGGCCCTGGTGGTGGCGTCGTCCGCGGTGGTCGCCCTGGTCGGGAGCCCGCGGCCGACGAACGGGGCCGGTACGGGCGCCACGGCCTCGTCCGCCCGGCACTGGGTGAACACCTGGTCCGCCATGCCGCAGCTGACCGAACCGGGCAACATGCCCCCGGCGCCGTTCACCGGGGAGCGGGCCGTGCTGGTCGACACCACCCTGCGGCAGACCGTACGTGTCACCACCGGCGGTGACCGCATCCGCCTGCGCTTCTCCAACGCATTCGGCGGCAGCGCGCTGCCGCTGACCGCCGTGACGGTCGCCCTCCCGCTGGACGGGCGGGCCGGCGTCGCGGCCATCGAACCCGGCTCCTCCCGAACCGTGACGTTCAGCGGCCGGAGGTCCACGACCGTACCGGTCGGTGCCCAGGTGGTCTCGGACCCCCTGGACTTCACGCTGCCGCCGGCCGCCGTCCTGGCCGTGACCGCGTACCTGGCCGAGGGCCAGGCCTCGCTCGCCCTCACCTCGCACCCGGGTTCGCGCACCACCTCCTACCTCCGGCACGGCGACCGCACGGAGGACACGGACCTCCCCGGCGCGACACCGACCAACCACTGGTACCTGCTCAGCGACATCGAAGTCCTGTCCCGGCGCGCCACGACCTCGGTCGCGGTCCTCGGCGACTCGCTCACCGACGGCCGGGGCTCCACCACCAACGGCAACAACCGCTGGCCCGACCAGCTCTTCGACCGCCTCCAGCAGCGTCCCGGCACCCGGCACCTCGCCGTGGTGAACCTGGCCGCCGGCGGCAACCGCGTCCTCAACGACGGCCTCGGCCCCAACGCCCTCGCCCGCCTGGACCGCGACATCCTGGCGCACAGTGCCGTCGAGCAGTTGATCGTCTTCGAGGGCGTCAACGACCTCGGCACCGCCGAGCCCACCCCCGCCGCCCAGCAGCGTGTCACCGCCGACCTCGTCGCGGCCTACGAGCAGATCATCGTCCGCGCCCACGCCCAGGGCATCCGTGTCTACGGCGCCACCCTCCTGCCCTTCGGCGGCAACACCCCGTACGACGACGCCGCCGGACACCGTGAGGCGGCGCGGCAGGCGGTCAACACCTGGATCCGCACGAGCGGCCGCTTCGACGCCGTCCTCGACTTCGACCGCGCGGTCCGTGACCCGGAGAACCCCGGCCGCCTCCAGCCGGGCCTCCACGACGGCGACTGGCTGCACCTCAACCCGGAGGGTTACCGGATCCTCGCCGGGGCGGTTCCGGCCCGCCTGCTCCAGCGGGGGTGAACGGCACGACCGGGCCGCCGGGCTCCCGAGGGGCACGGCGGCCCCGGCGGTCTCGTCCGGGGGCTCCCGGAGGCCGCCCCCGTCTCAGCGCGCGCCGGTGCGGGCCGCGGCCATGAGCGACTCCCAGTCGGGGAGCTTGACCACGCCTCTGCCCAGCGAGGCCCCCAGGGCCGCCTCGGCCCGCTCTATCGCCTGCCAGCCCCGCCACTCGACCGGCTCGCACCCCTCGGCCCGCAGGGCCGCCACCGGCTCCGCCGACACCTCCCGGGCCGCCAGGACCGGCGCGTCCTCCAACAGCGAGGCCGCCGTCTCCTTGGCACAGGGGCGGTTGGTGCCGATCACTCCCGTCGGGCCGCGCTTGATCCAGCCCGCCACGTACTCGCCGAGCGAGGGCGCGCCGTCGCGCAGCACGCGCCCGGCGTCGTGCGGGACCGTGCCGTGCACCAGGTCGAACGGGAGGCCGTCCAGGGGGACGCCCCGGTAGCCGACGGAGCGCAGGACGAGCTGGGCCTCGATCTCCTCGTAGCGGCCGGTGCCGGTCACCCCGCCGTGCGTGTCGGGTGCGGTCCGTTCCAGGCGCACGCCGCAGACCCGGTCGCCGTCGGCGAGGATCTCGACGGGGCGCAGGAAGAAGCGCAGCCGGATGCGGCGCCGACCGGACCGCGCCGGCGCGCCGGCCCAGCCGCGCAGGACCTCCACGTTGCGGCGCCGTGCGGCGGGCAGGGACGAGGGGTCGACGTAGTCCGGGTCCAGCTCCAGCTCGGCCGGGTTGACGCCGACCCGGGTGTCCGGGAGGGTCCCCAGCTCGCGCAGCTCCTTGGTGGTGAAGCGGGCCTGCGAGGGGCCCCTGCGGCCCACCATGTGGATATGGGTGACCTCGCTCGCGGCGAGGGAGGCGAGCGCGGCCTGGGGCATGTCGGTGGGGCTCAGCTCGCTCGCGCCGCGCGCGAGCATGCGGGTGACGTCCACCGCGACGTTCCCGACGCCGACGACCACCGCCGTCCGCGCGCCGGGAGCGGGCCCGCCGAAGGCACGGCCCGTCGCGTCCGGGTGGGCGCTGTACCAGGACACGAACTCGGTCGCCGACCAGCTGCCGCGCAGGTCCTCGCCGGGGATGCCGAGCCGGCGGTCGGCGGCGGCGCCCACGCAGTACACGACCGCGTGGTACAGCTCCCGCAGCCGGGCGGCAGGGACCCCGTCCGGGCCCACCCGGACACCGCCGAGGAAGCGCACCCGCTCGTGCTCCAGCACGGCACGCAGGCTGTTCTGCAGCGACTTGATCTTCTCGTGGTCGGGCGCGACCCCGTAGCGCACCAGACCGTAGGGGCAGGGCAGCCGGTCCAGTACGTCGACGAGCACGTCCGGGTCCTGCTGGACGAGGCTCTGGGCGGTGTAGCACCCGCTCGGCCCCGAACCGACGACGGCGACTCGCAGCACGGCGGAACTCCTTACGCGAGGAGATCGCTGATGTCTCCAGGATGGCACCGCCGGGCCCGTCGGGGGAGGGGCGCGGAGGCGAGGCGGGGGGCTGCGCCGTCGGGGTGCCGTGCGTCCCCGGTTCGCGTGGCTCTCCGCAGTGAATGTGATCATGCGTTTACGTTGCGTAGGTGCTGGAAGCCTCCTTTCTGAACCTGTCCGATCGCCACTGGCGGGACGGTGTGGTGAGCGTGCGCCCCGCCTGGGAGGTGCAGGAGCACGACGGCGCGACGGCCTGGTTCACCGCGCGGCTGGCCTTCCCGGACGGCGCCGCGGTCGAGGTGCTCGCCGTGGTCTGCGAGGGCCGGCTGTCCCTGGAGGACGTGCGCGCCCAGCCGCCCCTGTCCCTGGAGGACCTGACGGAGCTGGCCGACTGGATCGAGGGCCCGCTGTTCGAGGCGTGCGGGACCGCGCCCGCGTACCTCGACGAGGAGCGGCCGCAGGCCCCGTACGGACCGGGGCGCCGCGCCAGGCCCGCGTGGCCGCGCGGGGTGGAGGGGCGGCGGCTGGTGGCCGAGGAGTACCTCGCGGCGCAGCGGTCCGGCCACGACCCGGTCCTCGCCGTGATGTGCGCGACCGGGCACAGCCGCCGCAAGTCGCTCCGGCTCATCGCCGGGGCGCGCGACGAGGGCCTGCTCGGCCCCCGGCACGCCCGGCGCTGAGTCCCCGGAGGGCCGGGGGAGGGGCGTCCGTCAGGTCGTCAGGTCGCGCATCCGGCTGATCTCGGTCGCCTGCTGGGCGATCACGTCGTCGGCCATCTCCTCGACCAGGATGTTGTTGCCCTGTGCCTTCACGTCCGTGGCCATGGTGATCGCCCCCTCGTGGTGGGTGATCATCAGCTTCAGGAAGAGCCGGTCGAACTTCGCGCCGTCGAGCGACCCCAGTTCCTTCATCTGGGCCTCGGTCGCCATGCCCGGCATCGCCTCGTGGTCGTGCGAAGTGCCGTGCTCGTCACCGTCGTTGACCTTCAGCCAGCCCTCCATGGCCTCGATCTCGGGCTTCTGGGCGGCCGAGATGCGCTCGGCGATCCGCTTGACCTGGGTCGACTTCGCGTGGGCGGGGGCGAGTTCGGTCATCTCCAGCGCCTGGGTGTGGTGCACGATCATCATGCGGGCGTAGTCGTAGTCCGCGGAGTTCGGAGCGTCGTCCTCCGCGCGCTGTTTCTCGACTTCTTCCGGCGAAAGGGTTTGAGCCGCCTCACCCGGTTTTCCGGGGGCGATCACCGCCGGTCCGCCCGACTTGGCGGAACCGCCGTCGGGGTCCGCTCCGGACCCCGAGTCGCAGCCCGCGAGCGCCAGGAGGACGGCCGTCAGTGAGGCCGTGACCAGCGGCGCGCGGGTGGTGCGGCGAACGAGCACAGTGACCTCCTGGGGACACGGCAACGGGCGGACACCTTGTGGGTGTTGACGAACTTTCCTAACACGCATTCACTGATCGGTGATCAAATTTGTTCGTTACAAGTACATTGCCGTCTGTTGATCTGTGCATGATGAAGACGATACTTCGGAGGAGCCTGAACCGTTCGACCGCGAACGGCTACACGGGAGGACACAGTGACCCTGTTGAACAACCTTCGGACGCGGCGCAGACGTCTGGGGGTCGCCGCGACGGCGGCCGGTCTCCTGGCCGCCTTGCTGACCGCCGGACCGGCGGCCGCGACTCCTGACCCCGGGGACGCGCCCGCCGTGCGGGAGAAGGTCTCCAAGAGCGACGCCGCCGAGGCGCGGGCGGCGATAGCCGCCGGCGAGATACCCGGCCAGGACGAGATCGTCCACTCCGCCAACATGCAGCACCTGACCAACATCCCCAAGGAGGCGCTGCCGGGCACCAACTCGGACCTCGCCTTCCAGGGCAAGTACGCCTTCGCCGGCAACTACGACGGCTTCCGGATCTTCGACATCAGCGACCCGAAGGCGCCGAAGACCGTCGCCCAGGTGCTCTGCCCGGGCTCGCAGAACGACATCTCCGTCTCCGGCGACCTGCTGTTCCTGTCCACCGACTCCTCGCGCAGCGACAACTCCTGCAACAGCACCACGCAGCCCGCGACCGAGAAGTCGTCGTGGGAGGGCATGAAGATCTTCGACATCAGCGACAAGGCGCACCCGAAGTACGTCGCCGCCGTCGAGACCGCCTGCGGCTCGCACACCCACACGCTGGTGCCGGACGGCAAGAACGTCTACGTCTACGTCTCCTCGTACTCGCCGAGCGCCTCGTTCCCCGACTGCAAGCCGCCGCACGACGGCATCTCGGTCATCAAGGTGTCCCGCAAGCACCCGGAGCGGGCGAAGGTCGTGGGCTTCCCGGTCCTGTTCCCCGGTGAGGGCGCGGACGGCGGCGGCAACCCCGGCTCGCCCACGAACCCGGGTGTCTCCAAGACCACCGGCTGCCACGACATCACGGTGCTGCCGTCGAAGGACCTGGCGGCCGGAGCGTGCATGGGTGACGGCATCCTGTTCTCCATCAAGAACCCGAAGAAGCCGAAGGTCATCGACCGTGTCCAGGACAACGTGAACTTCGCGTTCTGGCACTCCGCCACCTTCAACCAGGACGCCGACAAGGTCGTCTTCACCGACGAGCTGGGCGGCGGCGGCGCGGCCACCTGCAACGCCGCGATCGGACCGAACCGCGGCGCCGACGGCATCTACGAGATCACCGGCAAGGGCGACGAGCGCAAGCTCGTCTTCAAGAGCTACTTCAAGATCCCCCGCCACCAGGCCGACACCGAGAACTGCGTCGCCCACAACGGCTCGCTGATCCCGGTCAAGGGCAAGGACATCATGGTCCAGGCGTGGTACCAAGGCGGTGTCTCCGTCTGGGACTTCACCGACTCCACCAAGCCCGAGGAGATCGCCTACTTCGAGCGCGGCCCGATCTCCACCAGCACGCTGGTGGGCGGCGGCTCCTGGTCGGCGTACTACTACAACGGTTACATCTACTCGAACGACATGGTGAAGGGCTTCGACGTCCTGAAACTCGACGACCCGCGGACGAACCCCGCCCAGCAGGTCGGCATGTCCGAGCTCAACGTGCAGACGCAGCCGGACTACTTCGACCTCGATTAGAGGCATCGAGCAGATCCGCGTCACTCGTCCCGCCGGGCCCTTCGGGGTCCGGCGGGACCGTGCGTCGCGCCAGGGTTCCGGTCGACCGGGGCGCGGTGCGGGGACATCCCGCGACTCCCGCCTCGGCTCGGCGGCGGCGAACTATACTCGGCGCCTCCGGGTGGAGGCCCGGCGTGCCGCCGCCCGGCCGTCGTGCGTCCCGGGCCGCACGGGGGACGGTCCGGGACGGACGTCAGGCGGTGCTGAACGGCGTGACGGTGTACGCGAACCCGGCCGCCCGGCCCATGGTGAGGGTCCGACGGCGTCTCAGCCCACCAGATCCAGCACCGGCCGCAGCCCGTCCGGCCGCTCGGCGGCGGGCAGATGGTCGACGAAGTGCACCGCGCACCCCAGCGCCGCCGCTCCGCCGTCGGCCCGCCGGTCGTCGCCCACCATCAGCGTCCTGCGCGCCTCGACACCCAGCGCCTCGCAGGCGAGGGCGAACAGCCGCGGGTCCGGCTTCTGGATGCCGTGCTCGTACGACAGCACGTACGCGCCGACGTACGCGTCGAGGCCGTGCGCCCGGAAGACCGGCCGAAGGTCCCAGCCGATGTTGCTCACCACCCCGACGGCCACCCCGCGTTCCCGCAGCGCGGCGAGCACCTCGACGGCGTCCGGGTAGGGGCTCCATGCCCCCGGCGTCATATGACGGTCGTACAGCGCGTCGTGGAGCGCGGGGTCGGGCAGGCTCACCCGGCGGGACAGGGCCGTGAAGGCGGCCCGGTGTGAGTCGGCGCTGCGGTCCCGCGTCGCCCACAGCTCACCCGGCGCGCCCGTCGGCGGCTCGGCCGGATACGCCCCGCCGGGCAGCGCGCCGGCCCGCTCCAGGGCCTCGGCCGCCCGGAGCGACTCCGGCTCGGGCAGGACGAGACCGGCGTCCCTCAGGACCGCACGGAGCCAGGACTCGGTGGACTCCACGCGGAAGAGAGTTCCGGAGAAGTCGAACAACACTCCTTCGACCGTCATGCCGTCGATCTTTCGTGCCCGATTCCGGCCGGTCAAGTACGCCCCGGGGAACGCCACTTCTCGTACGTCAGCACCGCCAGCGCGATCGTCAGTCCGCCGAGCAGCCAGCCGCCCAGCACGTCCGACGCCCAGTGCACGCCCAGCCAGATCCGGGTCAGTCCCACGCCGAGGACGGAGACGACGGACACCGCCAGAGCGGCCCGCACGACGCCGCGGCCGGCGCCGTACCGGTGCAGGAGCCACACCAGCAGCCCGAGGACGACCGTGGCCGTCATGGCGTGGCCCGAGGGGTACGACGCGTAGTGGGCGGAGTCCACGGGGTCGGGCCACGCGGGCCGCTCCCGTCCGACGGCCGCCTTGAGCCCCTGCTGCACCGCCGTCCCCACCGCGCAGGTGACGCCCAGCCAGAGGGCGGCCCACCAGTCCCGGTGGCGCCACACCAGCCAGACCGCGGCGGCCGCGGCCAGCAGACGCATCGTCACCGGGTCCCAGACCCAGTCCGTGAGGATGCGGAAGGCGTGGGTGAGTCCGGGGTCGGCGACGGCCCAGCGATGGGTGGTGTCCGCGATGCTCCGGTCCAGCGACATGAGCGGTGCCCAGGAGAGCGCGACCAGGACCAGCAGCAGGACGGAGGGGGCCGCGAAGGCCACGGCGGCGCGGACGGTGCGGGTGGCCGGCGGCCGGTGGGGCGGCGCGTCGACGGTGGGGGTGTGCATACAGCGATCCTGACCGACTCGTGGGGTCTCATGCCAACGCCGGGGCGTGAGATCACTGTCACGCGGCGCGACCGGAGCGAAGCCGCCGCGCCGCTCGTTGTTCTTGGGCTGCCCTTTGTCCCCTCTTTGCCATGTCACGACCTGCCGAGTGCCCGCAAAGCGGGAACGAAAGCCACCAGGACCGGGACGACCGGCACCAGGGCGGCGTACGCCGTCAGCCGCAGCCGACGCGCCGGACTGAGACGTTCCGGGGGAGCGAGCAGCCGGTCGACCCGCTGGGGCACATGGTCCTCCGGGGTCGGGCAGGGGCCGAACACGCCCCGGTCCTCGTTGAGGCCGACGAGCGCGAGGGCGATCGTGAGGCGGCCGTGGCGGCGGGAGGCGGTGTCGTCGGCGGCGAGTTCGACCAGCCGGTGCATCTCGTCCCGGAACGCCGCGAACACCGGCACCCGAGGGAAGCCGCCCGCGAGCGCGGCCGAACAGTGCAGCAACCAGTGGTGCCGCGCCCGCGCGTGCCCCTGCTCATGGGCCACCACCGCGTCCACCTGCCGTGCCTCCAGCCGGCGCAACGCGGCCGTGGTGATGACCAGTCGGGGCGCGGGACCGGGCAGCCACCAGGCGTCCGGCCGCTCGCCCTCCACCACCACGAGCCGGTCGCCGTCCGGCTCCTCGCCGGGCAACAACGGTGCGCGCAGGCGCAGTTCGGCATGGCGCCGCTGCCGCAGCCGCCGGGCCCGGACGATCTCGCGGGCCAGCATCGCCCCGGTCCACAGCCCGCCGCAGGCGAGCGCCACGGCCGTGGCCACGGCCCAGGAACCCCCGCCGCCCAGCGCGTACGCCTCCACGACCCCGTCCGGCGCGGGCGCGAACACCGGTCCGCGCACCACGGTCCAGGCGGCCGCCGCGCTCAGGGCCATCGACAGCACGCAGCACAGCAGCACGGCCGCCACCACGCACTGCCACACCCACAGGGCGACCACCGGTTCACGGTCCGGCCAGTCGGCGCGGGCCAGCAGCCGCGGGGCGACGACGGCGGTCAGGGCGCCGAGCAGCAACAACGCCGCGGGGACCATCATGGGGCGCAGCCTATGAGCGGGCCGGTGCGCGGCGACACGGGCGGCGCCGCCGAAGTGACGCAGCCCACGGCCGGATACGGCCCACGACCGGACGAACCGCTTCCCCGCCACGGCCGGCGGCGCGGGCCTCGACTCCGCTCAGACCGGCAACAGCATCGCGAACATCCCGATGCCCATGGAGAGCCGGCAGGCCCGCGCCAGTTCCGGCCGGTCGCCCCAGCCCATCACCCCCGCACCTCCGCCCCGCGCGCCCGCCGCCACCGGGACGGGCATGAGCCGGAGCCCCGCCCACAGGACGTAGCCGGCGAAGTACGCCAGCAGCACCCCGGTCACCAGGGGCGGGCCCGCGCCGCCGTGGCCCCCGCCCGGTGCGGCGGCCATCGCCGCGGCCATGTGGACCATCGCCAACGCGCCCACCAGATGGT
Organism: Streptomyces sp. NPDC057438; assembly: GCF_042802995.1. Classification (NCBI taxonomy): domain Bacteria; kingdom Bacillati; phylum Actinomycetota; class Actinomycetes; order Kitasatosporales; family Streptomycetaceae; genus Streptomyces; species Streptomyces sp. NPDC057438. The sequence continues at coordinate 82,832 of NZ_JBHVDD010000023.1, read as the reverse complement.
GCAGATGGTGCGCGCTCGTACGGGCCGACCACAGCGCGCGCACCGCCGCCGTGCCGAACACGACCGCATAGGCCAGCCAGGCCCAGCGCGGTGGTGCCACAGCCGCGGCGGGCACGGCCATCGCGGCCATGCCGAACCCCATCAGCGCCTCGCCGCCCGCGGCCCGACGCTGCTCCTCGACGGCACTGCGCATCCGCAGCAGGCAGTACCCGCCGGTCACCGCGCACAGCGCGACCAGCAGCCAGCCGGACCACACCGGTCCGTGCACCACGCACCTCCCCGTTCGACGACGTCGGTCAGCGCTGAGAGCGAGGTCGGACAGTCGGTCAGGGCATGCCCGGACGCGATGGCGCGCATACGAGCGCAAGGGTGTACGCGGGGGAGCGCGTGGGGGTGCGCCGCCCGGGGCCACGGCCCGTCGGGCGATGATCCGGCGCGCGAGCACCGAGCACGGCCCGCCGTGCGCCGGGGGACTCTCCGGTCAGCCCTCCAGACCGGCCGGATACACGCCGAAGGCGGCCCCCTGCGGGTCCCGCAGGACCGCGATGCTGGGCCCGTCCGGCACGGTCCTGGGCTCCATGAGGAGGGTGCCGCCCGCCTCGACGGCGGTACGGGCCATGTCGTCGATGTCCTCCACGGCGAAGTACGGCAGCCAGTGCGCGGGCACCTCGGGCGGGAACTTGTCGTCCATCGTGACCATGCCGCCGAAGTCGGCGCCGTCGAGGCCCCATTGCGTGCAGTGCTCGCCGGCGCGCACGCTCCAGCCGAACACCGTCGTGCAGAAGGACCCGGCCCGCTCCGGCGCACGGGTCAGCAGTTCGACCCAGCCGAGCGTGCCGGGCGCGTTGAACAGCCCGGCACCGGGGAAGGAACGCGCCTGCCACAGCTGGAAGGCCGCGCCGCCCGGGTCGAACACCACCGCGAACCGCCCGAGGTCGAGGACGTCCATGGGCTCCAGCACCACGGTCCCGCCCGCCGCCCGCACGGCCCGGACCGCCGCGTCCGCGTCGCTCACCGCGAACGACACGTTCCATGCCACCGGCTGCGCCTCCTGGTACAGCGGGGCGAGGGCGGCCACCGCCGCGTCACCGAGGTGCGCGACGCTGTAGCCGCCGGCCTCCCGGTGCGGATCGGTCCGCGGACGCCAGCCGAACAGCTCGGAGTAGAACCGCTTCGCCGCGTCCAGGTCGCCGGTCCCCAGCTCGGTCCAGCAAGGTCCACCGATGACGGGCACGTCGAGCTTCATGGCGTTCCTCCCGCGAGGGATCCGTCCCCTGCCGGCACGCTATGCCCGAGCCCCGGCCCCGGCCACCGGCGGGCGGCGCGCAGTCCCGGCCCCGGCCACCGGTGGGCGAGGCGTCAGATGCCCGGCCGGTACCGCAGCGGGTGATCCGCCGGGATCTCCACCAGCACGATCTCCGTACCGTCCGGGTCGGCGATCCACATCTCGATCAGGCCCCACGGCTCCTTCAGCGGCGGCCGCCGCACCTCCACCCCGGCCGCCCGCAGCTCGTCGTGCGCCGCGGTCACGTCCGCCACCTGCAGCCACAGCTTCAGCGCGGGCGAGGGCGGGGTCTCGGAGCGGCCCGCGACCTCCAGGAAACCGCCGCCGAGGAAGTACACGACGCCCCGGCGGTCGCCCGTGCCGAACTCGCGGTACACGGGGAGCCCGAGCTGTTCACCGTAGAAGGCGCGGGACCGCTCGGGGTCGGTGGGGCGCAGGAGGGTGCGGCTGCTGAGTACGTGGATCATGCGATCGAGGGTAGGTGCCGGGCGCTGCGCACGGGTCTCGTGGCGCTTCCCCGCGCCTCGGGCGGGAGGCGGCTGCCGATACCCTCGTGCGTGTTCGCCCGCAGACATCCGCCTGGAGCAGCCCATGGACACCGCCGCCACCGGTCTGACCTTCCGCGACGCCACCGACGGCGACGTGGACGCCCTCGTCGCGCTGATCGAGTCGGCGTACCGGGGAGACTCCAGCCGGACCGGGTGGACCACGGAGGCGGACATCCTCGACGGGCAGCGGACCGACCCCGAGGGCGTGCTGCAGGTCATCAAGTCGCCCGACAGTCGGCTGCTCACCGTGGAGCGGGACGGCACCGTCGTCGCCTGCTGCCAGCTCGAACACCGCGGCCCCCACGCCTACTTCGGGATGTTCGCGGTGAGCCCGGCCCTGCAGGGCGGCGGCCTCGGCAAGGTGATCATCGCCGAGGCCGAGCGCATCGCCCGCGAGACCTGGGGTGCCCGGGAGATGCACATGACCGTGATCTCCGTACGGGACGACCTCATCGCCTGGTACGAGCGGCGCGGCTACCGCCGTACGGGACGGATGACCCCGTTCCCGTACGGCGACGAGCGGTTCGGTGTGCCGCTGCGCACGGACCTGCAGTTCGAGCTGCTGGTCAAGCGGCTCGGGTGAGCGTCAGGCCGTGAAGCGGCCCGTGCGTTTGATGTCCGGGTAGTCGGTCGTCGCCCCGTCCAGCTGGAGCGCGCGGACCAGGCGCAGATGGTCCTGGGTGTTCACCACCCAGCCGATGATCCGCAGGTTCGCCTTGCGGGCCTTCTCGACGACCTCCAGGGTCAGCCGCCGGATGTTCAGCACGAGGGTGGCGGCGCCCACGGCCACCGCCCGGTCCACCACGTCGGGGCCGTAGCGGCTGGCGACCAGCGCCGTGCGCACCCCGGGCACGAGGCGGGCGATCTCGGCGACCGCCTCGTCGTGGAAGGACAGCACCTCGACCCGCCCCACCAGGTCGCGCCGGTGCATGACCTCGGCGAGGGCGCGGGCCGCCGCCGTGTCCTTGATCTCGGCCTGCAGCGGTGCCCGCACCGCGTCCAGGACCTCCTCGAAGGTGGGGACGCGCTCGCCGCGGCCGGCGTCGAGGGCGCGCAGTTCGGCGAGGGTCTTGTCGGCGATCGGGCCCGTGCCGTCCGTCGTCCGGTCCACGTCCGCGTCGTGCATGACGACGAGCGCGCCGTCCTTGCTCAGATGCAGATCGAGTTCGATGACGTCGAGGCCCGCGCGATCGGCGGCCACGAAGGAACGGAGGGTGTTCTCGGGTTCGACACCCATGACACCGCGGTGACCGATGGTGAGGAAGTTCAAGGTGGACTCGCTTCCGTCGACGGCGGCTCGGCCCGCGTGACCGGGAGGGGCGGCACGCGGCTGGGCGCAGCGTAGTCCTCCGGCCGTGCGATGCATCCGCATGTGCACGAGCCCTTTCGGGCCGTGTCACCCCGTGTCACGCCCGGGAACAGGACCGTTTCCGCAGCTGCTGCGCACCGATCGGGTCATCCCTGAGTGGGCGAGTCCGGCGCGCGTTGACCCCGAGTGCCTCCGTCCGGAGAGCGTGACGCACGAACTGTGATCCATGCCTCGTGTGACAGGAGATTCAGCGGTTAGGAGCCGGGAGTGGCGGGAAGATTTCCGGCTGGCCGCTCAAGATCGGTCTTGCGGTGAGGAACCCTCGCTACGTACGGTGTCACTACGAAAGGTTCTCCCGTGAAGGATGGGTCATGACGGAAATTCTTGCGCAGACGGCTGCGGAGGGCGTTGTTCCTTCGGTCGGTAGGGTGGTGGAGCACCCGGCCTGGCCCGTGCTCAAGGATGCCGTGGAGCGCATCCGGCCCTGGCAGTCCAAGGACGGCTCGATCGACTTCGACGCCGGGCACGCCCCCGCCGCCGACGACGTCGAGAAGACGGTCCAGGAGGTCGTCGGAGCCGTGGAGGCGCTGTCCCCGCTGCTGCCGCACGACGCCGCCTACCACGAGGCGCTCGTCAAGGACCTGCGCCGCTGGGCCGAGAACGGCTTCCGGGTCCCCGACTTCCTGGACTCGCTGCTGGCCTTCCAGCCCGCCGCCAACCGCGCGGACGGCCTCCAGCACCTCGTGGTGTTCCCGATGTACACGCAGAACGGCAACCCCGACCGCAACCTCGAAGCGGTCGTGCTGCGCATGGTCTGGCCCGACTGGCTGGCCGAGCTGGAGCGCACCCGCTACGACAACCCGCTGTTCTGCGGCATCACCTTCGAGGACTTCACCGCCGGCTACGACACCAACTCGGCCGTCCTCTTCCCGGAGACCATCGCCGTGCGCGAGGCCCCGGCCCGCTTCTCCTGGGGCGGCATCTTCTGCGACCGCGAGGCCGCCCGCTTCCGCCGGGTCACCGACGCCGCCGTCGACATCCTCGGCCTGGAGCTGCCCGAGGACGTCGCCGCGATGGTCCACGACCAGAAGCGCTGCGAGGAGGCCTTCGTCCTGTGGGACATGGTCCACGACCGCACCCACAGCCATGGCGACCTGCCCTTCGATCCCTTCATGATCAAGCAGCGCCAGCCGTTCTGGATGTACGGCCTGGAGGAGCTGCGCTGCGACCTCACCGCCTTCAAGGAGGCCGTGAAGCTGGAGGCCGACGGCGTCCCGCAGGCCCGTGACGTGCAGTACGCCGTGCTCTTCGACCGCATGTTCCGCTTCCCGGTCACCGGCGAGCGGGTCCGCAACTACGACGGGCTCGGCGGACAGCTCCTCTTCGCCTACCTGCACAAGCACGACGTGGTCCGCTGGACCGACAACAAGCTGCACATCGACTGGCAGCGCGCCCCGCAGGTCACCAACCAGCTCTGCGCCGACATCGAGCAGCTCTACCGCGACGGCATCGACCGTCCGAAGCTCGTCCACTGGTTCGCCGGGTACGAGCTGGTCGCCGAGTACCTCGCCCCCCACCCGGGCTCCCGCTGGGCCAAGGGCCCCGACGCCCTGGATCTGACGCAGCCGCCGCGGAAACTCGTCGACGACGTGCTTCCGGACGAGTTTCCGCTCAGCATGTTCTATGAGGCGCTCGCCAAGAAGCTGAAGTCCGTGATCGCCTCCACCAAGGGCATCACCGCGGCGAACGCCGAGCGGATCGCCGCGTGAGCGCCGGATCCGCGGGCGTCTCGGACGCCGCTCAGGAGGCGAGGACCATGCAGAACGGCAACGGTGCACTGAGTGGCGCGGTGATCGCGGTGGCCGGCGCGGGCGGACCCGCCGGCCGGGCGGCCCTGCTGCGGCTGGCCGACGCGGGAGCGATCGTCGTCGGCTCCGACAACGACCCCGAGCGGCTCTCCGAGGCCGTCGACGCGGCCCGCTACGCCCACGGCGGCGCCACCGTCGTCGGCGACACGGTCGACCTGCTGGACCTCCAGTCGACCCGTGACTGGGCCACCCGCATCGAGAGGGACTTCGGTCGGGTCGACGGCCTCGTCCACCTCGTCGGCGGCTGGCGCGGCAGCGAGACCTTCACCCGGACCAGCCTCGACGACTGGGACTTCCTGGAGATGCTGCTGATCCGAACCGTGCAGCACACCTCCCTCGCCTTCCACGAGGCCCTGCAGCGCAGCGAGCGCGGCCGGTACGTCCTGATCAGCGCCGCCGGCGCCAGCAGGCCCACCGCGGGCAACGCCGCCTACGCCGCCGCCAAGGCCGCCGCCGAGGCGTGGACGCTCGCCACCGCCGACTACTTCCGCAAGGCGGGCGGGCCGGACGGGCCGACCTCGGCGGCTGCGATCCTGGTGGTGAAGGCACTGGTGCACGACGCGATGCGCGCCGACCGCCCCAACGCGAAGTTCGCGGGCTTCACCGACGTCAAGGAACTGGCCGAGGCCATCGCCGGCGTCTGGGACAAGTCCGCCGCCGAAGTGAACGGAAACCGTCTGTGGCTGACCGACAAGCCGTGAACCCTCCGAAGACCGACGCCCGGCGCCATCACGACCCGGAGATCCGCGGCTTCGCCAGTGACAACTACGCGGGGGTCCACCCCGAGGTGCTCGCCGCCCTGGCCCTGGCCAACGGCGGGCACCAGGTCGCGTACGGCGATGACGAGTACACCGAGAACCTCCAGCGGATCGCCCGCAGCCACTTCGGCGCCACCGCCGAGGCGTTCCCGGTCTTCAACGGCACCGGCGCCAACGTCGTCGCGCTCCAGGCGGTCACCGACCGCTGGGGCGCGGTGATCTGCGCCGAGAGTGCGCACATCAACGTCGACGAGTGCGGCGCGCCGGAGCGGGTCGGGGGCCTGAAGCTCCTCACCGTGCCCACACCCGACGGCAAGCTCACCCCCGAGCTGATCGACCGGCAGGCGTACGGCTGGGACGACGAGCACCGGGCGATGCCGCAGGTCGTCTCGATCACGCAGAGCACCGAACTCGGCACCCTCTACACGCCCGAGGAGATCCGCGCGATCTGCGAGCACGCCCACGCCCGCGGGATGAAGGTGCACCTGGACGGCTCCCGGATAGCCAACGCCGCGGCCGCCCTGGACGTGCCGATGCGGACCTTCACCAACGCGGTCGGCGTCGACCTGCTCTCGCTGGGCGGCACCAAGAACGGCGCCATGTTCGGCGAGGCGGTCGTCGTGATCAACCAGGACGCCGTCCGTCACATGAAGCACCTGCGCAAGCTGTCCATGCAGCTGGCCTCGAAGATGCGTTTCGTGTCGGCGCAACTGGAGGCCCTGCTGGCGAAGGACCTCTGGCTGCGCAACGCCCGCCACTCCAACGAGATGGCCCAGCGGCTGGCCGAGGGCGTCCGCGCCGTCCACGGGGTCGAGATCCTGTACCCGGTGCAGGCCAACGCCGTCTTCGCCCGGCTCCCGCACGACGTGAGCGAGCGCCTGCAGAAGCGCTTCCGCTTCTACTTCTGGGACGAGGCCGCGGGTGACGTCCGCTGGATGTGCTCCTACGACACCACCGAGGAGGACGTGGACCGGTTCGTGGCGGCGCTCAAGGAGGAAATGGCCCGCTGAGGTCCGTCGAGACCCATCGGACACTGCATAGATATACGGTCACCCGAAAAGTCATTGACTCTCGGGTGATCGTTTTCCTATGCTCCACGGGCATGGAACTGATCCAGCAGAACCCGGACCTGTCCGCCTATCTGGCCGCCGACGAGGCCATCGACCACCACCGTCCCGCCGTACGGCGGATGGCCGCGCAGCTCGCCCGGGGCGTGGAGGACTCGTATGGCTATGCGAGAGCGGCGTTCGAGTTCGTCCGCGACGCCATCACGCACTCCCAGGACGCCGGCGATCCACGCGTCACCTGGCGCGCGTCCGACGTCCTCGAGCAGCGCACCGGGATCTGCTATGCCAAGGCCCATGCCCTGGCCGCGCTGCTGCGCGCCGAGGACATCCCCACCGCCCTCTGCTATCAGCGACTCGCGCACGACGACGGCGCCGGGCACGTGATCCACGGCCTGGTCGCCGTGCGCTTCCGCGGCGCCTGGCACCGCCAGGACCCCCGGGGCAACAAGCCGGGCGTGAACGCCCGGTTCTCGCTGGACGGGGAGCACCTGGCCTTCGTCCCGGACGCCGGGGCGGGCGAGTCGGACCACCCGACGCTGTACGCCGCCCCGCATCCCGCCGTGCTCAGCGCCCTCCGGGCCGCCCCCGACCGGGCCCGGCTGTGGAGGACGCTCCCCGAGGCGCTGTGACGGGTCAGCGGGCCTCGGCCTCGCGGACCTGCTCCGGTGTGGGGGCCGTGCCGCCGAGGTGGGCCGGCATCCACCAGGTGTCGTCCGGGCCCTTGGGGCGCACGGGGTAAGCGCGCTGGGCGGCCTCCAGCAACTCCTGCACGCGCTCGCGGAGTTGGCGGGTGATGGCGCCTGCGTACTTGTCCTTGGAGGCCTCTATCGCCTCGCCCACCCGGATGGTGATCGGGATGTGGCTGCGCTTGAAGTTGCGCGGGTGGCCCTTGGTCCACAGCCGTTGGGTGCCCCACACGGCCATCGGGATCAGCGGGACACCCGCCTCCTGGGCCAGCCGGGCGGCGCCCGACTTGAAGCTCTTGAGCGTGAAGGACTGCGAGATGGTGGCCTCGGGGAAGACGCCGATGATCTCACCGGAACGCAGCGAGTCCAGGGCGTGCGCGTAGGCCGCCTCGCCCTGCTTGCGGTCCACCGGGATGTGCCGCATGTTGCGCATCAGCGGACCGGAGACCTTGTGCCGGAACACCGACTCCTTGGCCATGAAACGCACCAGACGCTTCTGCGGCAGCGCGGCCAGGCCGTCGAAGATGAAGTCCAGGTAGCCGATGTGATTGCTCACCAGCACCGCGCCGCCCGAGCGCGGAATGTTCTCCGTCCCCTTGAGGTCGATCTTCAGGTCCCAGACCTTGAACAGGGTTTGGGCGAGACCGATCGCGGGGCGGTAGACAAGCTCTGCCATGGGCGGAGTGGACCCTTCTCTCTGCCTGGACGGGGTCTCCCGGCGGGAAGTTACGCAGCCGTAGGTTTACGGCATCCCGCAGATCGTGCCCCAAGAACGCACGAGTAGCCAGTCTTGGCGCTCGGCCGCGGCGAGATTCTCGTCACGTCGGACACATGACCGACCACCGGATGCGCACCCGGCCCTCACCCCGCGCGTACCGTCACCCGTCGGACGAGCAGGTACATCTCGCACCCGAGGCAGTATCCGAACGCCGAGTTGAGGAAGGCGGCGGCGAGCGCCGCGCCGGTCGCCGCCACTCCCAGCCAGGCGGGCCCCGCCGTGAGACCGATCAGACCCGCCGCGGCGAAGACCAGCCCGACCGCCTGGGCGAACCGCGGCGGCTGCGGCGCCTCGAACTCCGTCGGCGGCCCGATCCGCGGCCGTACGAGCGTGCGGAACACATAGCCGTACGGCGAACGCCCCACCCCGCCCGCCGCGCCCAGCGCGAAGGCGAGCGTCTGCCACGCCAGCAGCCAGGCGTTCCCGGTGATCAGCACGACCGCCAGTACCACGGTCGTCACGGCCGCCCCGAAGCGCGGTCCCCTCGCATCGATGTCCATGCGTCAAGCATTCCTCAAGCCATTCTCGGCCGGGAGCAGGGAATCTTTGCAGTCTCGTGAACGCTGAAGCACGCTGTGACCGGACTTGTGGTGTGTGGGCTGGTGCTCGCGCTGGCGAGCGCCTACGGAGTGCTGCATCGGCGGCGGAGCGGGAGGGTGAGAGTGCGCGGGCGGGACGGCGACAAGCGGCTCGACGCGGCGGAGTTGGGGGAGGGGCTCGGTGAACGGGCCACACTCGTCCAGTTCTCCAGCGCCTTCTGCGCCCCCTGCCGGGCGACCCGCCGGGTGCTCGCCGAGGTGGCCACCATGGTCCCCGGCGTCGCCCATGTGGAGATCGACGCGGAGGAACACCTCGATCTCGTACGCCGGCTGGACATCCTCAAGACGCCGACCGTGCTCGTCCTCGACGCCGACGGCCGGATCGTGCGCAGGGCGACGGGCCAGCCGCGCAGGGCTGACGTGATCGCCGCGCTCGGTGAGGCCGTGTGAAGCCGCACACCGGGACGTACTTGACGGTTGGCCTCCCCCGTCGTCAGCCTGGCGGAATGCCCCGAGAACTCCTTCTCTTCGCGCGCGTGCACGTGGACCTGGTCCGCACGGCGAGTTCGAGCTGTCCGGGACCGTGAGCAGCCCCACGCGATCCCGTCGAACCCGGCAGAAGGACACCTCCATGACGGCCACCTCCGGCCTCCGTTCGCCCCGTCTGGCCTCCCCCGACCTCCTGCGCTCCGTCTTCCGGCGGCACGCCGCGGGCGTCGCCGTGATCACCGCGCAGGGCGACGGCGGTCCGGTCGGCTTCACCGCCACCTCTCTCACCTCGGTCTCCGCCGAGCCCCCGCTGCTCTCGTTCGGCATCGGCACGGGAGCGTCCAGCTGGCCGGTGATCTCCGAGGCCGCCCACGTCGGCGTGCACATACTCGGGGAGCACCAGCGGGAGCTGGCCGCCACCTTCGCCCGCAGCGGCGCCGACCGCTTCGGGGCGCCCACCGGATGGCGTAGCGGCCCGGAGGGAGTTCCCGTCCTCGACGACGTGCTCGCCTGGCTGGTCTGCCGGGTGGTGGCGCGGGTCCCGGCGGGCGATCACCGGATCGTCCTCGCCGAGGTGGTCGTGGGCGACCCGTCGGGCGCCGGCCGGCCGCTGTTGTACCACCAGGGCCGCTTCGGCGGTCTGCGAGACTGATCCCCGCGCGATTACGCAGGGTTGCCTAACTCACAGTTCAAAGCGCTTGCTTAGCGGGCACGACATGCGGGAGCGTAGGCGTCGTACTGGTGAGTAATATTCTGTTCGGAGCGCAGGTCGCCCCGATCGGGATCGGCCGCTTCAGGCGCCTATGCTGCCTTGCAGAAGGCAGCCCAGAAATGACGATGCAGTAGGAGAGCCGGCGTGAGCTTGAGGATCGTTGTCACTGTGAAGTACGTGCCCGACGCCACTGGCGACCGGCACTTCGCCGATGACCTGACCGTCGACCGTGACGACGTGGACGGTCTGCTCTCCGAGCTGGACGAGTACGCGGTCGAGCAGGCGCTGCAGATCGCCGACGAGGCCGACGACGCCGAGATCACCGTGCTGACCGTGGGTCCCGAGGACGCCAAGGACGCGCTGCGCAAGGCGCTGTCGATGGGTGCGGACAAGGCGATCCACGTCGAGGACGACGACCTGCACGGCACCGATGCCCTCGGTACCTCGCTGGTGCTGGCGAAGGCGATCGAGAAGGCCGGCTACGACCTGGTGATCTCCGGTATGGCATCCACCGACGGCACGATGGGTGTCGTTCCGGCGCTGTTGGCCGAGCGGCTGGGTGTCCCGCAGGTCACGCTGCTCTCCGAGATCTCCGTCGAGGACGGGGTCGTCACGGGCCGCCGGGACGGCGACGCCGCCTCCGAGCAGCTGCAGGCGTCCCTGCCGGCCGTCGTCTCCGTGACCGACCAGTCGGGCGAGGCGCGTTACCCCTCCTTCAAGGGCATCATGGCCGCGAAGAAGAAGCCGGTCGCGTCCTGGGACCTGTCCGACCTCGACATCGAGGCCGAGGAAGTCGGTCTGGAGGGCGCCTGGACCGCTGTCGACTCCGCGGCCGCCCGCCCGGCACGCACCGCCGGCACGATCGTCAAGGACGAGGGCGAGGGCGGCAAGCAGCTCGCCGAGTTCCTCGCGGGCCAGAAGTTCATCTAAGGCCCCCGCGGCCCGCCGCGACCGTCGCCGGTCACGGCCGAGGCCCGACTCTTCCCTCCGCCCTCAAGACTTCGCAATCCGCAGGAGCATCGTCATGGCTGAAGTTCTCGTCTACGTCGACCACGTGGACGGTGCCGTCCGCAAGCCCACTCTCGAACTGCTGACGCTGGCCCGCCGCATCGGCGAGCCCGTCGCCGTCGCCCTCGGTGCCGGTGCCGCCGACACCGCCGCCGCCCTCGCCGAGCACGGCGCGGTGAAGGTCCTCACCCACGAGGCCGCCGAGTACGCCGACTACCTGGTCGTGCCGAAGGTCGACGCGCTGCAGGCCGCCGTCGCCGCCGTCTCCCCGGCCGCCGTGCTCGTCCCCTCCTCCGCCGAGGGCAAGGAGATCGCCGCCCGCCTGGCGCTGCGCATCGGCTCCGGCATCATCACCGACGCCGTCGACCTGGAGGCCTCCGACGAAGGACCGGTGGCCACCCAGTCGGTGTTCGCCGCCTCGTTCACCACCAAGTCCCGTGTCTCCAAGGGTGTTCCGGTCATCACGGTCAAGCCGAACTCGGCCGCCGTCGAGGCCGCCCCGGCCGCCGGTGCGGTCGAGGCGCTGGAGGTGACCTTCGGTGCGCTGGCCACGGGGACCAAGGTCACCGGCCGTACCCCGCGCGAGTCGACCGGGCGTCCGGAGCTGACCGAGGCCGCGATCGTGGTCTCCGGCGGCCGCGGCGTCAACGGCACCGAGAACTTCGCCCTCATCGAGGCCCTCGCCGACTCCCTCGGCGCGGCCGTGGGCGCCTCCCGCGCCGCCGTCGACGCCGGCTGGTACCCCCACACCAACCAGGTCGGCCAGACCGGCAAGAGTGTCTCCCCGCAGCTGTACATCGCCAGCGGCATCTCCGGCGCCATCCAGCACCGCGCCGGCATGCAGACCTCCAAGACCATCGTCGCCGTCAACAAGGACGCCGAAGCCCCCATCTTCGACCTCGTCGACTACGGCGTCGTCGGCGACCTCTTCGACGTCGTCCCCCAGCTCACCGAGGAGATCAACACCCGCAAGGGCTGATCTCGTCGGCCGAGGCCCCCGCGACCGCAGACACGGTCACGGGGGCCTCGGCTCATCCCAGGGTCAGGGAGGCCTGCACCGGCAGATGGTCGCTCGGGTACAGCCCGTCGACGGAGAAGGTGTTCATCGCGGCCCAGTGCGTGGTCACCCCGGGCGAGGTCAGGATCCAGTCGATGCGGCGGCCGTCGGGCTTGAGCGCCCGGTAGCCGTGGTAGGTCCCGTAGGCCGGGCTTCGCGCGGCCGCCGCGTCCCAGGCGTCCACGAGTCCGTTGCCCAGCATCAGGTCGTACACCCGGTTGCCGTGGGCGGCCGCGTTGAAGTCGCCGGTGACGACGACCGGGGCCGAGCGGTCCCATCCGGCGATCGTCTCGCCGACCAGCTTCGCGGAACGCTCCCGGGCGTACTGGCTGACGCTGTCCAGATGGGTGTTGAGGACGTAGAACTCCCGCCCCCCGTCCGCGAGATCGGCGAACTTCACCCAGGTCACCATGCGCAGCCAGTCCGCGCCCCAGGTGTTGGAGGCGATCGTGTACGGGGTGTCGGACAGCCAGTAGTGGTCGAACTCGATCGGGTCGAGTCTGCGGGTGTCGTAGAAGATCGCCATGAACTCGTCCTTGCTGCCGCCCCCTCGGCCGGTGCCGATCCAGTCGTAGTGCCCGCCGAGATCCTTCTCGATCATGCGGAGCTGCTGGTACAGCCCCTCCTGGGTGCCGATGACGTGCGGTCGCTCGCGGCGCAGCAGCTCCCGCATCACCGGGCGGCGCACGGTCCAGCGCGGCGTCTTGTCGACGACGGTCGCGAAGCGCACGTTGAACGTCATGACGTTCAGGGCGCCCGCGTACTCGCCGGCGGACGCCGGCAGTGACGAGCCCGCTGTGGTCAGCAGCGGCACGGCGATGGCGGCGGCCGCCGCGGACCTGAGTCCTTGGCGGCGCGTCACTCCGACCTCTTTCGGCAACGCGATCTCCTCCCCTTGGGGTCAGGATGAACCTTGCCCGATGAATACGTAAGAAGCGGCCGGGTCGGCAGTGACCAGGGGGACGACATGGGGAATCACACGTCGAGACGCTGTTGACCCGGGCGAAGATCGACCGTTAGCTTCGGTATACGGATTTCCGATTCCGCAGTCCGGAAAATGGAGGGTTTGGAATGGGGCAGGGCCGGCAGGAGAACGTGGCGACGAGTCTCGCGGGCGCCGTCAGCGAGGAGATCAGCGCCTCCCTCGCCCCCGTCGACGCGGAGCTGGAGCGCCGCTACCCGGGCGACCCGGGCACCCGCCAGCCCGTGCACACCGTCTACGTACCCGGTGACGTCTTCGCCGCCGACACCCTGCGCACCTGGGGCGACCGGGCCCTGACCGCCCTCGACGAGCATGCCCCCGACGCCGCCTCCTTCGCCGCCGTCCTCGGCCTCGGTGGCGACCTCGCCGGACCCGTGTACGACCGCGTCCGCGCCAAGCTGGAGCGCGAACCGGTCGAGGACCTGCGCGTGGACTTCGAGGACGGCTACGGACCCCGCCCGGACGCCGAGGAGGACGAGGCCGCCGCCCGCGCCGCCCGGCTGATCGCCGAGGCGTACGCCACCGGCACCGCCGCCCCGTACACGGGCATCCGCATGAAGTGCATGGAGGCGCCGGTGCGCGACCGGGGCATCCGCACCCTCGACATCTTCCTCACCGGTCTGCTCGCGGCCGGGGGCCTGCCCGACGGGCTGGTCCTCACCTTGCCCAAGGTGACCTACGCCGAGCAGGTCACGGCCATGGTCCGCCTGCTCGAAGCCTTCGAGAAGGCGCGCGGCCTGGACCCCGGCCGGATCGGCTTCGAGATCCAGATCGAAACCAGCCAGGCCGTCCTCGCCGCCGACGGCACCGCGACCGTCGCCCGCATGATCGACGCCGCCGAGGGCCGCGCCACCGGCCTGCACTACGGCACCTTCGACTACAGCGCCTGCCTCGGCGTCTCCGCCGCCCACCAGGCCAGCGACCACCCCGCCGCCGACCACGCCAAGGCGATCATGCAGGTCGCGGCCGCCGGCACCGGCGTACGCGTCTGTGACGGCTCCACCAACGTCCTGCCCGTCGGCCCCACCGAGCAGGTCCACGACGCCTGGCGCCTGCACTACGGACTCACCCGCCGCGCCCTGGCCCGCGCCTACTACCAGGGCTGGGACATGCACCCCGGCCACCTCCCCACCCGCTACGCCGCCGTCTTCGCCTTCTACCGCGAGGGCTACGAGCAGGCCGCCGCCCGCCTGGCCCGGTACGCCGGCCGGGCCGGCGGCGACGTGATGGACGAGCCCGCGACCGCCAAGGCTCTCAGCGGCTATCTGCTGCGCGGCCTGGACTGCGGTGCCCTCGACCTCGACGAGGTGTCCGGGGCGACCGGTCTGGCCCGCGCCGACCTGGAAGGATTCGCCGCGCCCCGGCGGGCCGACCTGACGATCTCGTCCGGCCGGTAGGGCCTTTCCGGTACGTCCCGGGGGCGGGCCGGGAGGCGGACAAGTAGCGGTCCTGTGACAGCCGTTGGCGCTGGTCCGAAGTGCCCCCGTCCACCGCTTAGGCTGTACGCCATTCATCGGTGTGTCACAGGAGCGAGGCGCGGGTGTCTTCGGGGGCGAACGAACAGACGGACGGTGCCGGGCGGGTTCTCGCCGGGCGGTACCGGATCGTGGGGCAACTCGGACGCGGCGGCATGGGCGTCGTCTGGCGGGCCGTGGACGAGGTCCTCCATCGCGAGGTCGCCGTCAAGGAACTGCGCACCTTCACGGACGCGGGCGCGCCCGAACTGGCCGACCTCGGGCTGCGGATGCAGCGCGAGGCCCGGGCAGCGGCCCGCGTCCGGCACCCCGGGGTCGTCGCCGTGCACGACGTGGCCGAGGTCGACGGACGCCCGCTGATCGTCATGGAGCTGGTCGACGGACCGTCCCTGGACGACGTCCTGCGCGACCGAGGGCTCCTCGACCCGCGCGAGGCGGCCGCCATCGGCGCCAAGGTCATGGACGCCCTCGCCGCCGCCCACCGGGTCGGCGTACTGCACCGTGACGTCAAGCCCGGCAACATCCTCCTGGACCGCTCGGGCCGCGTCGTCCTCACCGACTTCGGCATCGCCACCATGGAGGACCCTGGCGACGGCTCCGCCACCCACCTCACCCGCAGCGGCGAACTCGTCGGCTCCCTCGACTACCTCGCCCCCGAGCGCGCCCAGGGCAACGACCCCGGCCCCGCCTCCGACGTCTGGGCACTCGGCGCCACCCTGTACGCGGCCGTCGAGGGTGCCTCCCCGTTCCGGCGTACGTCCACCTGGTCGACGCTCACCGCGATCGTCAGCGACGAACTGCCCGAACCCCGGCGGTCCGGACCGCTCGGGTCCGTCCTGCGCCGGCTGATGGACAAGCGCCCGGAGGAGCGCCCGGACGCCGACGCCGCCCGCGTCCTGCTGGAGGCCGTGGCCGCCGGGGGCGCGCCCGACGCCCCGGTCGCCACGGGGGCGGGCGGCGACCCGGCACCCCAGCCGAGGGCCGAGACCCAGCGGAGCATGCCCTCGGTGCCCCCGGGCTTCGGTCCGCCGACGGCCGGCGCGGGTGCCGGGGTCGGTGCGACGGGCCCGACCCCGGGCTTCGGCCCCCCGCAGCCCGTCGCGCAGGGAGCGGCCACCGGATCACCGGCGGAGGCCGCTACACCCGGTGCGGTCGCCCCGCAGTCGCCCGCACCGCCCTCGGGCCCCGTCACCACCGTGTCCCCGGCCGGCGGCCGGAGCGCCCGCAAGGGCAAGGGACGCGCCCTCCTCGCCGCCGTGGCCGTCACCGTCGTACTCGCCGCGTCCGGCGTCACCCTCTCCCTGCTCGACGGGGACGAGGACGAGAAGAAGGGCACCCGCACCTCGGCCGACGCCCCGGGCGACGACACCCCCTCCCCGGGCCGCAGCCGCGGCACGGTCGACCTCTCCGACGACGACACCGCCAAGGACACGGACAAGGACAAGGACAAGAGCGGCAAGGACGGCGAGGCGACCGCGAGCCCGGGCGGGAAGGACGAGCAGACGGACGCCGAGGACCCCGAGGCGTCCGCCTCCCCGCCCAAGAACGGGAGCGGCGGCACCACCGGCGGCGCGGAGACCTCGGGCGGCTCCACCGGCGGGAGCACGACCGGGGGGACCACCGGCGGGGCGACCGAGGAGGCACCGGTCTGCCACGCGATCGGCGGCGGCAAGTACAACTGCACCGTCTGGACCACCGCCAAGTCCTACGACGCCGCCGGCACCGAGGTCGGCATCCTGAAGCAGGGCACCAACTACTTCTACTGCCAGCAGAACCTGGGCCGTCGCGAGACCTCCGGCAGGTGGACCAACGTGTGGTGGGCCAAGACCGACGACGACAGCGGCAACAGGAACGTCTTCGTCAGCGACGTCTACATCCAGGGCGGCGACAACGACGCCCCGGTGCCGGGCCTCCCGCTCTGCTGAGAGCCGGGTCGGGGTCGGCCGTCCCTACGCTCCCGGGTGCGGCCGTACGTACTGCTCCAGGCCCGACACCGTCGTCCACCGCTGTTCGGCGAACAGTTCCCTGCCCCGGGCGCACCGGCCCCGGTCGCCCCGCGCGCGGGCACAGAACTCGTCCGGAGTGGTGCCGAACACCTCGCGCAACTCGGCGGACGCGGAGAGGAGTTCGCCGATGAGCGGACGCTGCCGGCCCGGGTGGCGACGCGGGCCGGGGCCGCCGTCGCGCAGGACGCCCCACCGGTTGACGTAGATCCAGGCGTGGTCGAGGACCACGCCCGACTCCAGCTCGACGCGGAAGTCGGCGGCGGGCAGGAGGGCCCGCTGGAAGTTGCCGGTCGGCGAGTCGGCCCCCTCGCTCGCGTCGACCACGGCGAGCTGCGCCTCGTCGAGCCAGGTGAGGAACAGCTCGGTGGTGGAGTCGGGGGAGCGGAACGGTGACGCGGACACGTAGCCGAGCAGGCTGACGTGGGCGGAGACACCGATCCCGATGCCGGTGACCCGGGCTCTGACCATCGGGACACGGCACGGCACGCCGTGCTCCGCCATCTTGTGGACGAGCTGCGCGGGGCTGGCGTTGGAGCCGACCGAGAGGACGGGCGCGCGGTCCCCGAAGACGAGGGTGTCCAGGGGCAGCATCCGGTTGCCGTCGAGCAGTCCGGACTCGGCGGGCCACACGCCCGGGTAGCTCAGCGGGTCCTCGCGCGGCGCCACGGCGAGGCCGAGCGCTTCCAGCGTGCGGGGGTCGGAGGCGGTCAAGGGTCAGTCCGCGGGCGGGAGTTCGCCGGAACCGCGGGCGATGAGCCTGGTCGGCAGCTCGATGCGCTCCGGGACCACGAGGGAGCCGTCGAGCTGCCGGAACAGGCGCTCGGCCGCGGTCCGGCCCAGCCGGGCGGGGTCCTGGGCGACGACCGTGATGCCCGGCCGGAGCAGATCGGCCAGCTCGAAGTCGTCGAAGCCGACGAGGGCGACCGGACGGGGGTGCTCGGCGAGGACCCGTACGACCGTCACCGTCACCCGGTTGTTGCCCGCGAAGACGGCCGTGACGGGCGACGGGCCGGACAGCATCTCCTCGGCCGCCCTGCGGACCCGCTCGGGATCGGTGACACCCAGCGACATCCAGGCGTCCTCGACCGGTATGCCCGCGTCCTCCATGGCCGCCCGGTACCCGCGCAGCCGTTCGGCGGCGGTGTGGATCCGGGGCATGTCGCCGATGAAACCGACACGGCGGTGGCCGTGGGCGAGGAGGTGGGCGACGCCGTCGCGGGCCCCGCCGAAGCTGTCCGACAGCACGACGTCGGCGTCGATGCGCCCGGCCGGACGGTCCACGAACACCGTGGCGACACCCGCCCTGATCTCGGGTTCCAGATACCGGTGGTCGTCACCGGCCGGAATGATCACTAGCCCGTCCACGCGGCGGGCGCACAGCGCCAGCGCCAGCTCCTGCTCGCGGTCCGGGTCCTCGGCGCTGGACCCGTTGATCAGCAGCGAGCCGTGGGCGCGGGACACCTCCTCCACCGCCCGGCTGAGGGGGCCGTAGAACGGGTCGGCGAGATCCTCCAGGACCAGGCCGATGCTGGCCGTACGGCCCTTGCGCAGCACGCGGGCGCTGTCGTTGCGCCGGAAGCCGAGTGCCTCGATCGCCTCCTGGACACGGCGCTCGGTGTCGGGGGTGACGCCCGGTTCGCCGTTCACCACCCGGGAGACCGTCTTCAGACCCACTCCGGCCCGGGCCGCGACGTCCTTCATCGTGGGACGGTTGCCGTAGCGGTTCTCGGGGCGGCGGGCGATGCCGTTGGCGCTCTCGGGCACAGTACGCGGTCCTGTCCTGTCGTCCACGGGTGTGGTCGGTGGTGCCGTGTCGCAATGGTGCGGCTGTTGAGGATGTGCCGTCGAGCATAGAGCCTGGACAACGTTGTCACGGCCGGGGGAGACTGTCTGTCGCATTCTCCGGCCTGCGCCCCCCACCAGGCGAGCGTCGTGCTGCCGGATTTCCGGCCGGAGATCCGGGCGCCGCTCTGCCGGGCGCCCGGCAGGAGACTCGCAGTGGGAGAACCGACACTGATGCAGACCGACCTCGTGGCCGCGCTCGACATCGGCGGCACCAAGATCGCCGGGGCGCTGGTGGACGGCCAGGGCTCGATAGTGGTCCGCGCCCAGCGCCCGACGCCCGCACGGGAGGACGGCGACACCGTCATGCGGGCCGTCGAGGGCGTGCTCGGCGAGCTGAGGGGCGCGCCGCAGTGGGGCGGCGTGACGACCCTCGGGATCGGCAGCGCGGGGCCGGTGGACGCCTCGGCCGGCACGGTGAGCCCCGTGAACATCCACGGCTGGCGCGGCTTCCCCCTCGTCGAGCGGGTCCGGGCGGCGACCGGCGGTCTGCCCGTCGAGCTGATCGGCGACGGGGTGGCCATCACGGCGGCCGAGCACTGGCAGGGCGCGGCGCGCGGCCACGACAACGCGCTGTGCATGGTCGTGTCGACCGGCGTCGGTGGCGGCCTGGTCCTCGGCGGAAGGCTGCACGCCGGCCCCACCGGCAACGCCGGCCACATCGGACACATCAGCGTCGAGCTCGACGGCGACGCCTGCCCGTGCGGCTCCCACGGCTGCGTCGAGCGCATCGCGAGCGGCCCCAACATCGCCCGCCGCGCCCTGGACCACGGCTGGCGGCCCGGCCCCGACGGGGACACCTCGGCCGCGGCGGTCGCCGCCGCCGCGCGGGCGGGCGACCCGGTCGCGGTGGCCTCCTTCGAGCGCGCCGCGCGGGCCCTCGCCGCGGGCATCGCCGCCACCGCCACTCTCGTCGAGATCGACATCGCGGTCATCGGCGGCGGCGTCGCGAACGCGGGCGACGTCCTCTTCGCGCCTCTGCGCGCCGCCGTGAAGGACTACGCCACGCTCTCCTTCGTCCAGCACCTCACCGTCGTCCCCGCCGTGATGGGCACGGACGCGGGCCTCGTCGGAGCCGCCGCGGCGGCGCTGGCGGCGCGCCCCGGCGCGGGCGCGGCCCCGGTGGGATAGCCGCCGCCGTCGTCGTCCGGACGGGGCCGGGTTTTGAAAGTCGCCCGTGACCCCGCGGGGCGTTCCGCAGTTGGGCAGGGCATGAAGAAGCGCAGCATGCTCGCCATCGCCTCCCTCGCCACCGGTTTCGTCGTCGCGGCCATCACGCCGTCGCACGGTCTCGAAGCCGCCGACGCCCTCGGGAAGACGGACGGTCTGAGCAAACTGGACGTCGAGGGCACGCTCGGCAAGGTCAACAAGACGGTCTCCGGTGAGAGCCTGGCGGTCGACAAGGGTGCCCTGGGAGGCCTGGCGGACCAGGGGGGCAAGGGCGGCAAGCAGGGCTGACGCCCGTACGGAGGGCGGCGGAAGCCGCCGGTTCTCCGTCTCTCCCCTCGCATCGCGGTCGGCGGGCCCCACTCGGTGGGGCCCGCCGTCGTCGTCTCCGGCTCCGCGACTTTCGGCTCCTCGGCAGCGGCTGGTTTCCGTGGCGGGGTGGAGGGCAAGCCTCAGGGGGTCAACAGAAGAGGGGGAACCGTGATCGTCTGGATCAACGGTGCGTTCGGTGCGGGGAAGACCACCACCGCACGGGAACTGATCGAACTGATCCCGAACAGCACGCTCTTCGACCCCGAGGTCATCGGCGGCGCACTGACGCACCTGCTGCCGGCCAAGCGCCTCGCCGAGGTCGGCGACTTCCAGGATCTGCCCAGCTGGCGACGGCTTGTGGTCGACACCGCCGCCGCCCTCCTCGCCGAGCTGGGCGGCACCCTCGTGGTCCCCATGACGCTGCTCCGCCAGGAGTACCGCGACGAGATCTTCGGCGGCCTCGCGTCCCGCCGCATCGTCGTACGGCATCTGCTCCTGGCCCCGGCCGAAACGATA
The DNA here is from genome assembly GCF_042802995.1 of Streptomyces sp. NPDC057438. Lineage (NCBI taxonomy): Bacteria > Bacillati > Actinomycetota > Actinomycetes > Kitasatosporales > Streptomycetaceae > Streptomyces > Streptomyces sp. NPDC057438. Next base: position 62,428 of record NZ_JBHVDD010000023.1, on the reverse strand, counting down.
CTGCGCGAGCGAATAGCGAGGCGGGAGATACCGCCCGACCTCCCCGACGGCGAGATGCGGCTGCGTCAATGGGCGTACGACCACATCGCGCCCTACCGCGCGGCACTGGGCGGCTGGCTCACCGCGGACGCCCATCTCGTCGACACCGGCGCCCTCACCCCGTACGAGACCGCGCGGCGCATCGCCGACGCCGTGGCCGGCGACGACGTACCCGCCTGCGACATCGTGCAGACCCCCGAGCCGACCGCCGAGACGGTCGCCGCGGGGGTCCTGCTGTTCGACGAGGACGACCGGGTCCTGCTGGTCGACCCGACCTACAAGGCCGGCTGGGAGTTTCCCGGCGGCGTCGTGGAGTCCGGGGAGGCGCCGGCGCGGGCCGGTGTGCGTGAGGTCCTGGAGGAGACCGGGATACGGCTGGACGAGGTGCCCCGGCTGCTGGTGGTGGACTGGGAGGCACCTCGCCCGCCCGGCTACGGCGGACTGCGCCTGCTGTTCGACGGGGGCCGCCTCGACGTCAGCGGGGCGCAGCGGCCGGTGCTGCCCGGTCCCGAGCTGCGGGGCTGGCGGTTCGTGACCGAGGAGGAGGCCGCGGAACTGCTGCCGCCGGTGCGCTACGAGCGGCTGCGGTGGGCCCTGCGGGCACGGGAGCGGGGTGCCGCGCTGTACCTGGAGGCCGGTGTGCCGGTGTGAGGGCCCGCCGCCGCCCGTCCAGGGGCGGCCGCGGACCCTCGCCCACTCGCTCGCCGCGGTGGCGCGTCTGCGAGGAGCCGGCGGTCACCACGCCCCCGGAGGGCGCGGATCCGCACCGGTGCCGGGTCCCGGGCGCTCAGCTCGCGGCGTAGTTGCGCAGGAACAGTGCCTCCGTCACGGCCATGCGCTCCAGCTCCTGCGGGGACACGCTCTCGTCGACCGCGTGGATCCGGGCCTCGGGTTCGCTGAGGCCGATGAGGAGGATCTCGGCGTCGGGGTAGAGGGCGGCGAGGGTGTTGCACAGGGGGATCGAGCCGCCGTGGCCCGCGTACTGCATCTCCTGGCCCGGATAGGCGACCGCCATGGCCAAGGCCATCGCCTCGTACGCCGGGCTGGCGGTGTCCGCGCGGAACGCCTCACCGTGGCCGATCGGTTCGCATGCCACGCGGGCACCCCACGGGGTGTGCGCCACCAGGTGCGCTTCGAGCAGCTTGATCGCGTGCCGGACGTCCACGCCCGGCGGGACGCGCAGACCGATCAGGGCGCGGGCGCTCGCCTGGATCGACGGGGTCGCGCCGACCACGGGCGGCGCGTCGATGCCGAGCACGGTGGCGGAGGGGCGCGCCCAGATGCGGTCGGCGACCGTGCCGTCGCCGACGAGCCGCACGCCGTCGAGCACCCGGGCGTCCTCGCGGAACCGCGCGTCGGGGTACTGCAGCCCGTCCCACACCCCCTCGCTCGCCAGGCCGTCGACGGTCGTCGTGCCGTCCTCGGCGCGCAGTGAGTCGAGCACGCGGATCAGCGCGGCGAGAGCGTCGGGGGCCGCGCCGCCGAACTGGCCCGAGTGCAGGTTGCCTTCGAGGGCGTCGATCCGGACGCGCATCGCGACCATGCCGCGCAGGGAGGTGGTCACGGTCGGCAGTCCGACACGGAAGTTGCCCGCGTCGCCGATGACGACGGTGTCGGCGGCGAGCAGTTCGGGATGGGCCTCGGCGTACCGCTGGAGTCCGCCCGTGCCCATCTCCTCCGAGCCCTCGGCGATCACCTTGACGTGGACCGGTACCCCGCCGTTCGCCTTCAGGGCCCGCAGCGCCAGCAGGTGCATGATCACACCGCCCTTGCAGTCGGCGGCACCCCGCCCGTACCAGCGGCCGTCGCGCTCGGTCAGCTCGAACGGCGGCGACGTCCAGGCGGCCTCGTCCAGCGGCGGCTGCACGTCGTAGTGCGCGTAGAGCAGCACGGTCTTCGCGCCCTCGGGCCCCGGCAGGAAGCCGTACACGGACTGGGTGCCGTCGGGGGTGTCCAGCAGGGCGACGTCCTGGAAACCCTCGGCGCGCAGCGCGTCGGCGACCCAGTGCGCGGCTCCCTCGCTCTCGCTGCGGGGGTACTGGTCGAAGTCCGCCACCGACGTGAAGGCCACCAGTTCGCTGAGCTCCTCCTTCGCTCGGGGAATCAGCGAGGCGACGGTCTCGGCGACCGGATTCGACGGCATGGGCACGCTCCTCGTGGGTGCGACGTTGTCCTGGTGGGCATGTGGCTGCGTACGCGCTTGCCCGCGGTGTCGGTGTAGGGCGCACGCGCTGCCGATCCTCCCACAACGGTCCTCGGTGTCACCCGCCGTAGGATGCGTGGGACAGGTGCGGCAGGCGGCTGGATCGGGAGCAGTAGACCATCGTGAGCAGCGAGAACTCTTCGGCGGACGACGTGCAGCGGGTGTGGGACGTCGTCGTGGTGGGCGCGGGCCCCGCAGGGGCTTCGGCCGCCTACGCGGCGGCGGTCGCGGGACGCAGCGTCCTGTTGCTGGAGAAGGCGGAGCTGCCGCGGTACAAGACGTGCGGCGGCGGCATCATCGGCCCCTCGCGCGACGCGTTGCCGCCCGGCTTCGAACTGCCCCTCAAGGACCGGGTGCACGCGGTCACCTTCTCCCTCGACGGGCGCTACGCCCGGACGCGCAAGTCCAAGCAGATGCTGTTCGGCCTGATCAACCGGCCCGAGTTCGACCAGCAACTCGTCGAGCACGCCCAGAAGGCGGGCGCCGAACTACGGACGGGTGTCACGGTCACCCGGGTAGAGCAGCACGGCTCGGCGGTGCCGGACCGGCGGACGGTCGCGGTGGTGCTGCAGGGCGGGGAGACGCTGTTCGCGCGGGCCGTCGTCGGGGCGGACGGCAGCGCCAGCCGCATAGGGGCGCATGTCGGGGTCAAGCTCGAACAGGTCGACCTCGGCCTGGAGGCGGAGATCCCCGTGCCGGAGACGGTCGCCGAGGACTGGAAGGGGCGCGTCCTCATCGACTGGGGCCCGATGCCCGGCAGTTACGGATGGGTCTTCCCCAAGGGCGACACCCTGACCGTCGGCGTGATCTCCGCCCGCGGTGAAGGCGCCGCCACGAAGCGGTACCTGGAGGACTTCATCGGGCGGCTCGGCCTCGCCGGCTTCGAACCGAGCGTCTCCTCGGGCCACTTGACGCGGTGCCGTGCCGACGACTCGCCGCTCTCGCGGGGGCGGGTGCTGGTCTGCGGGGACGCGGCCGGGCTGCTGGAGCCGTGGACGCGCGAGGGCATCTCCTTCGCGCTGCGCTCGGGTCGGCTGGCCGGTGAGTGGGCGGTACGGATCGCCGAGGCGCACGACGCGGTCGACACCCGCCGCCAGGCCCTCAACTACGCGTTCGCCGTGAAGGCGGGGCTCGGCGTCGAGATGAGCGTCGGCAAGCGGCTGCTGGTCGCCTTCGAGCGGCGGCCGGGTCTCTTCCACGCGGCGCTGACCGGGTTCCGGCCCGCCTGGCGGGCCTTCGTCGACATCACCCGCGGGTCGACCTCCCTGGGCGAGATCGTCCGCAACCGCCCGATCGCCCAGCGTGCGCTGACGGCGTTCGACAAGTAGGGCCGTCGTTCGGGCACGCACGCCGCGCCGGCCCGCCGGCACCCCGCCCGGTCACCGCTGGACGGTGATCCGGAAGACGGGGTGCTTCGGCGCGGCGGCGAGCAGTTCCTCGTCGGTGGAGTCGGCGTTGACGTCGCCGAAGAACCGGCCCACCTCCCAGCCCCACTTCCTGAGGTAGGTGCGCAGGACGACGGGCTTCTCCTCGTCGGTCAGCTCGACCGCCGTGAACTCCTGCACCCGGCGGCCCACCTGGAGCCGCCCGCCGCCGGCCGCCCGCATGTTGCGCACCCACTCGGAGTGGCCGCGTGCCGAGACCAGGTACGGGCCGCCCTCGTACGGCAGCGGGTTGACCGGCAGCCGACGCCACTCGCCGCTCTTGCGACCGCGCACGGAGAGTTCGGCCGTCCCGACGAGGCTGACGCCGCGGCGGGCGAGCCAGCCGATGAAGCCGTTCAGTGCGCGGTCGAAGGGGTTGGTCTTGATGTAGTGGGTCGACGACGACACGGGGTCCTCCTGGGTGGTGGGGCGGGCTGCGTGGTCGGGGGCTGGTGGGGCTGAGGTGGGCTGGACGGGCGTTTCGGAGAGCACTGCTCTCGCTTGAGAGCAGTGTGCACGAGATCGGTGCTCCAATGCAAGAGCAGTGCTCTCGTTTGTGGTGCTCGCTCTCATTCATGTGCGCTGATCCGTTACGAGAGCGCTGCTCTGAAACGTGTGCAGTGCTCTACCCTGTGGCACACTGCCTCACATGAGCACAGCACGAGGAGCCCGCGCCCGCGCCCGGATCGAGGTCACCGCCGCCATCAAGGACGAGGCCCGCAGACAGCTCGCCGCCGAGGGTGCCGCCAAGCTGTCCCTGCGCGCGGTCGCGCGCGAACTCGGCATGGTCTCCTCCGCGCTGTACCGCTACTTCCCGAGCCGCGACGAGCTGCTCACCGCGCTGATCATCGACGCGTTCGACTCCGTGGGCGAGGCCGCCGAGGCCGCACACGCGCGGGCCGCGGCCGAGAGCCCGGCGGGGCAGTGGGTCGCCGTGTGCGAGGGGGTGCGGGAGTGGGCGCTGGCACGGCCGCACGAGTACGCGTTGATCTTCGGTTCGCCCGTGCCCGGCTACAAGGCACCCGACGCGACCCTGCCGGCCGCCTCCCGGGTCGGGCAGCTGCTGATCCGTATCGTGCGGGACGCCTTTCGGGCCAAGGGCGTGGCCCAGTGGAAGCTGCCCGCCGAGCTGCGGCCCGAGGCACGGCGGATCGCCGAGGAGTTCGCGCCCGACCTGCCGCCAGAGGTGATCATGGTGCTGGTCGGGGCCTGGGCGCAGCTGTTCGGCCTGATCAGCTTCGAGGTGTTCGGGCAGTTCAACCGGGTGGTCGAGGACCGGGGCGTGTTCTTCCGGCACGCGGCCGGCCAACTCGCCCATCACGTGGGTCTGGTGTTCCCTCAGTCCGAGGCGGCGGAGCGCTGACGACCCCGGGGCCGGCGGGCGTGCTGCGCGGGACGTGGCTACGGGCCGGGTTCAGGGCGCCGCTCGACGTACAGCCCGACATCGAGCGCTGGAGAGGCCGCCGACGGCCAGGAGTCCCACTGCGGGGGGTGCGTGAACTCCGTCCCGACGTGTTCCTGATGGAGCCGGGCGACCGTGACCGCGCCCAACTCGTCGTCCGCCTATGAGTCGGGGCTGGTGCCGCCGGGCGGAGCGGAGTGGTGCCCGCCGGGTGGTCCGGCGGCCTGCCGGCGCAGGCCCGCAGCGTGCCGGAAGCGTGTCAGGACGACCGTGACGACGGCGACGAACACCACCGCGGTCACCGCGAGGGCGAGGAGGTCGAGCAGGCTCCGCCGGTCGCCCAGGGAGCCGAAGGCGCTCGGCAGGAACTCCGTGACGCCGAAGTATGCCGCGCCCGCCAGGACAGCCCCGGCGAAGAGCGCGAAGAGCATCTCCATGGTCATCGCGTCCCGTTCGGCCTGCGTTCGTTTCCCCATGGGCCGAGTGTGGGGGCGACGGGCACGGTCGACAAGGTGGCCGACGTACCCGCCGGGCCCGGATCAGCCGATGCCCGAGGTCTCCCGCCACAGCCGCGCGAGCGACGGGTCGCCCGTCGCGGGCGGGAGGGGGAGCCGGTTCCACAGGGCCAGGTACAGGACGGGCGCCGGGCCCGCGATCTCACCGTCGGCGTCACCGGCCCCCGCCGCCTCGGCACGCTCCGCCGCGGGTGGCTCCGACGACAGCCGTACGGTCCACACGGCGTCCGTGTCGGTGGCCCGCACCCGCAGGACGCGCGGCGTCGCGGTGCGCACCCGGCTTCTGGCGCGGGCATGGAAGCCGAGCAACAGTTCGTCGATGCCGTCCACGGCGAAGGCCGCGGTGAACTCCACGGCGTGCAGGCCGGGTTCGCCGCCGAGCGCGGCTTCCGCGTCGGCGCGGTGCACGGCCGTCTCATGGGCCTGGCGTCGTGCCCAGAAGGCCGGCGGGGTGGGCGCGGGCAGGAAGCTCCAGCAGTCGAGGTCGGTCGGGGCGGTGCGCAGTGTCTCGACGAGGCGATGGTGTCCGTCCTCGAACCAGGTCAGCAGCGGGTCGCCGTCCAGGTCGGGGCCGTCCACGAGGGGCCGGAAGGACGGGTGACGGTCGACGAGGAACGCGGTGGCCCAGCGGTGCACGGCCCCTGTGTGCCGGACCAGGTCCCGGACTCGCCACGCGGGGCACGTCGGTACCTCGGCGTCCGTACCGGCCTTCCGGGCGGCCGAGGCGAGCAGTCGGCCTTCCTGCTCCAGGGCTCGGATGTGCTCGGCGATCTCCATGCGACGAGTCTGCCGCACGCCGCACGCTTCCTGCGGCCCGCCGCCCGCCGTACGACCGACCCCCCCCCCGCCGTACGCCCGATCCCCCGCCGTACGACCGACCCCCGCCGCGCGACCGATTCCTCCGCCGTATGCGCGAAGCGCCCGCCCCGGCCCCGGACGGGCGCTTCGCGCATGCGGCGGGGCGTCGTCCGGGACGTCCGGGTCGTCCGGGACGACGCGGACGTCAGGGGGTCGTCCGGATCCGCTCGTCGCGGCGCGTTTCCGCCCCCGGTTCCTCGTGCGCCAGCCACTCGGCGACGCTGTGTGCGATCGGCTGGCCGGTGTCCATCTCCACGAACCCGAACTGGCCGGACTGGTTGCACTCCAGGAACCACCAGATCCCCTCCGCGTCCTCCGCGAAGTCGAAGGCGCCGTAGGAGAGTCCGGCGTCGCGGAGGTAGGTGTGGACGGCCGTGGCGGTGCGGTCCGGGACCTCGGCCGGCTGCCAGGGGGCGGTGGAGGGGGCGAAGCGGACGTCCACCTCGTCGGGGTGCGCGTCCGCGGCGACCGCCTTGCGGGCGGCCAGCATGCGGTCGCCGACGACGGTGAGGCGGATGTCGGCGGTCTTGGCGATCCGCCGCTGCAGCAGCGTCGGCCCGAACGCGACGGCGGTGAAGTCGGTGCCGGGCGCGACGCGGCTGGTGGGGACGGTGCCGACGGGCTCCCGTGGGTGGGTGCCGGAGACGGGCTTCACCACCAGGTCCGGGAAGCGCTCGGCGAAGTCCCGGGCGGCCTGCGGGAACGTGGTGATCAGCGTGGCCGGGACGGGGAGCCCACAGCGCTGGGCGTGCCGGAGCTGCCACGGCTTGTGCCGGGCCCGGCGGGCCGCGTCCGGGTCGTTCATCCAGCGGGCGCCCGTGCCGCGCAGCATGCCGTAGAGGGCCTGTGACGACTCCTCGGTGAGCCAGGGGGACGGCTCGGCGACCCCGGCGGCCGGAACACCGGGCCGGCGCAGCCAGATGGACCGCAGCCCGCTCATGCTCACCAGGCGCCCGCCGGCGGCCAGCTGCCCGCGGAAGGAGCCGTGCACGTACTCGCCGGAGAGCGCGACCGTGCCGGGCAGGTCGGCGGGGTCGAGGCGGACCACCGGTACGCCGGTCCTGTTGAGCCGGGCCACCACCAGGTCCGCCGTCACATCCTGTTCACTTGTCAGGATCAACACCGTCATCGTCGCGAATCCGCGTTCAGTCGTCGAAATGGGTCTTCGATCCCGCCGTGGAGGTGGTCGCCCCCAATTCCCGCATAAGGCCCTGGTCATGCGCGGCTATCCGCCCGTCGGCGAGCACGTTCAACTGCAGCCCGGAGTCGTAGGTGTACGGAGCGCTGAACTCCAACTGCTCAGCGGCGCGAGCGTAGTTGAGCACGAACAGTCGCATCGTTTCTCCTTGTTCGGGACCATCCGGAAAAGCGGATGGTGACGCTCCGGCCGCTCTCTGTTCGGCCGGGTCGCAGTGCCTCCAGGGAGTTATACGAATCGAACGACTGAATGGTTGCCTCATGTTCTCGGAGGGCTGACTTCATGCACCGCGAGGTGTCACCAGGCAACGGTGAGTGGTCATTTCGCGGTCGAGCGGCGGGTGGTGAACGCGATGGCGGAGGCGAACCCGGCGAGTACCGCGACGCTCGTGAGCGCGGCGGGCAGGGAGAGTCATTCGGCCATGAAGCCGATCGCGGGCGGGTCGAGGAGCATGCCCAGATAGCCGAGGGTCGAGGCCGTGGCGACTCCGCCGGGGCCGGCCGGCGCGCCGGCGCGTTCGACGGCGACGGGGAAGATGTCGGCGAGGCCCAGACCGGTGACGGCGAAGCCGAGCAGGGCCGCCCACACGGAGGGCGCGAGGGAGCCGAGCAGCATGCCGCCCGCCGCGGTCGTGCCACCGGCCACGAGTACCGTGGTCCTGCCCAGGCGTTCGAGCAGGGGCGTCCCCGTGAGCCGGCCGATCGTCATGGCCGGCGCGAAACACGAGTAACCGAGCGCCGCGACTCCCGGCGAGGCGTCCAGGTCCACCTCCAGGTGCAGGGCGCCCCAGTCGGCCAGCGCCCCTCCCCGTACGCCGTGCATCCGGCGATCAGGCCGAGCACGACGACCGGCCCGCGCGTGCGGCCGCCGGGGCGGTGGGCGCCGGGTGTGGGGCGGCTGAAAGGGGTCCATCGGTAAAGGCGCATGGTCCCGCCCGGGCCCGTGAAGTGGATCGAAGCGGAATTCGACACCCTTTCCGTCGCCCGGGCCGACGCCCTGCCGAATCGCTTTCCTTCCGGGGCCCGGCGCGGCCTTTCGCTAACCTGCGCCGGTGACCGGCAGGCAACTGACCGTATTCATATGGGCAGTTGATTCACCCTTCCGCTCGGAACGCCCGCAGCCGCAGGGAGTTGCCCACGACGAAGACCGAGGAAAAGGCCATCGCTGCCCCGGCGATCATCGGGTTCAACAGGCCGGACGCGGCGAGCGGAAGGGCGGCCACGTTGTAGGCGAAGGCCCAGAACAGGTTGGACCGGATCGTGCCGAGCGTCCGACGGGCGAGGCGGATGGCGTCGGCCGCCGCACGCAGATCCCCGCGTACGAGGGTCAGGTCGCCCGCCTCGATCGCGGCGTCGGTACCCGTACCCATGGCCAGCCCGAGGTCGGCCTGCGCGAGCGCGGCCGCGTCGTTGACCCCGTCGCCGACCATCGCGACTGAACGGCCCCGCGCCTGAAGGCGCTTGACGACGTCCACCTTGTCCTGCGGCAGCACGTCCGCGATCACGTTCTCCGCGGCGATGCCGACCTCGCGGGCGACGGACTCGGCCACCACCCTGTTGTCCCCCGTCAGCAGGATCGGTGTGAGGCCGAGCGCGCGCAGCCGGGTGATCGCCTGCGCGCTGCTCGCCCGGACCGCGTCGGCGACTTCCAGGACCGCGCGGGCCTCGCCGTCCCAGGCGACCGCGACGGCGGTACGCCCGGCCGCCTCGGCCTCCGCCCGCACCCGTGCCAGGCCCTCGGGCAGCTCCACGGCCCGGTCGGCCAGCAGGCGTTCGCGCCCGACGAGGACCGTGCGGCCGTCGACGATGCCCCGGACACCGAGGCCGGGTACGTTCGTGAAGTCCTGAGGTGCGGGCAGTGGGCCGAGCCGCGTCAGCGCCGCCTCGGCGACGGCGCGGGCGACCGGGTGCTCCGAGGCGTGTTCCAACGCGCCCGCCAGCCGCAGGACTTCGTTCTCGTCGGTGCCGTCGACGGGGTGCACGGCCAGCAGGGTCGTCCGGCCGGTGGTGACGGTGCCGGTCTTGTCGAGGACGACGGTGTCGACCTTCCGCGTGGACTCCAGCACCTCGGGGCCCTTGATCAGGATGCCCAGCTGGGCGCCGCGACCGGTGCCGACCAGCAGTGCGGTCGGCGTGGCGAGCCCCAGGGCGCAGGGGCAGGCGATGACGAGTACGGCGACGGCGGCGGTGAACGAGGCCGTGAGCCCGGCGCCGTTGCCGAGCCAGAAGCCGAGGGTGCCCAGGGCGAGGGCGATCACGACCGGGACGAAGACGGCGGAGATCCGGTCCGCGAGCCGTTGGGCCGAGGCCTTGCCGTTCTGCGCGTCCTCCACGAGCCGTGCCATCCGGGCCAGTTGGGTGTCGGCGCCGACCCGGCCGGCCTCGACGACGAGACGGCCACCGGCGTTGACGGTGGCTCCGGTGACGGGATCGCCGGCCACGACCTCCACGGGCGCGGACTCGCCGGTCAGCATGGACGCGTCCACGGCGGACGTGCCCTCGACGACCGTCCCGTCGGTCGCGATCTTCTCGCCGGGACGTACGAGGAACCGGTCGCCCACCTTCAACTCGGCGATGGGGAGGGTCCGTTCGCCGCCCCCGGGCGTGAGGACGGTGACGTCCTTCGCGCCCAGCTCCAGCAGGGCCCGCAGGGCCGCGCCCGCCTTGCGCTTGGCGCGGGCCTCGAAGAAGCGCCCGGCGAGGACGAGGGCGGTCACCCCGGCCGCGGCCTCCAGATAGATGCTTCCGGCGCCGTCGCCCCGGGCGATGGTCAGCTCGAAGGGGTGGGTCATGCCCGGGGTGCCCGCCGTCCCGAGGAACAGGGCCCACAGCGACCACCCGAACGCGGCCAGGGTGCCCACGGAGACGAGGGTGTCCATGGTGGCGGCACCGTGCCGGGCGTTCGTCCACGCGGCGCGGTGGAAGGGCCACCCGGCATACGCCACCACGGGCGCCGCCAGCGTCAGGGACAGCCACTGCCAGTACTCGAACTGCAGGGCCGGGACCATGGCCGTCGCGACGACCGGGACGGAGAGGGCCACCGCGGTGACCAGCCGCTGCCTGAGCGTCCGCAGCTCGTCGGCCGTCCCCTCGCGCGGACCGTCGCCCGCGCCGTCGCCCGCACCCTCGGGCTCGGCCCGCGCGGGCGGCGTGAGCTCCCGTGCGGTGTAGCCGGTCGCCTCCACGGTGGCGATCAGCTCGCGCACCGAGACCGCGTCCCCGTAGCTGACCTTCGCCTTCTCGGTGGCGTAGTTGACCGTGGCGGTGACGCCCTCCACGCGGTTCAGCTTCCTCTCGACGCGGGCGGCGCAGGAGGCGCAGGTCATCCCGCCGATGGAGAACTCCACCTCCGCGATGGTTCCGGTCCTGGTGACGGCCATGTCTCTGCTCCTCGCACATCGGGGTCGGTGTTCGACGCGGATACGGGGCGGGGGTATCGTGGGCGCCAACCGACTGTATACCCCCTCGGGGTATATGGTGCAAGCTCTCGCGAGGCTTGACTCTATACCCCCCAGGGGTATTGTGAGGACTGTGACGAGGACCCGGACACCGAAGGAGACGGCCATGAACACCGGACTCAGGATCACCGCGTTCGCGGCCGCGCTGGCCGCGACGTTCGGCACCGCCTACGGCGTGGGCAAGGGCATCGAACCCGTCGTCTCCGGCACCGCGGAGAACGAGCCCGCGCGCCACGACGGCCACGCCGAGGAGTCACCGAACCCCGGACGTGGGGAAGGCGGTCACGACATCGCGCCGCCCGGCGGACTCCAGATCTCCGAAGGCGGCTACACCCTCGACCTGCGCACCCCGGGGGTCACCGCGGGCCACCGCTCCGAGCTGCGCTTCGTCATCAGGGGCGAGGACGGCCGGGCCGTCACCGCGTACGAGCGCGAGCACGACAAGGAGCTCCACCTCATCGTCGCCTCACGCGATCTGGTCACCTACCGCCATCTGCACCCCACCCGCGCGGCCGACGGCACCTGGAGCACCCCCGTCGACCTGCCCGCGGCGGGCGGCTACCGCGTGTTCGCCGACTTCACCCCGGCCGGAGAGAACACCGAGAACCTCACCCTCGGCGCCGACCTCGCGGCCTCGGGCACCTACCGGCCGCGAAAGCTCCCGGCGCCGAACGCCACGGCCGAGGTCGACGGTTACGAGGTCGAGCTGGACGGCGGCCTGCGCCCGGGCGCCGCGAGCGAACTCGACCTCAAGGTCTCCCGGAACGGCCGGCCCGTCACCGACCTCCAGCCCTACCTGGGGGCGTACGGCCACCTGGTCGCCCTGCGCGCGGGTGACCTCGCCTACCTGCACGTCCACCCGAACGGCGAGCCCGGCGACGGAAGGACCCGGCCCGGCCCCGGCATCTCCTTCACGGCCACCGCCCCCAGTGCCGGCAGCTACCGCCTCTTCCTGGACTTCAAGCACGAGGGCAGGGTCCACACGGCGGCCTTCACGGTCGGCGCCGGGGGAGCGACGGAACCCACGAGCACGGAGGAACCCGCGACCGCTCACGCGCACTGACGGCTTCACCGCGCCCCGGGCTCTCGGGCGATGACGACCCGCACCCCCGCCTCCTCGAAACGCCGCACCGCCTCCGGCGCCGCCGCCGCGTCCGTGACCAGCGTGTCCACCGAGCCGGCCCCGCAGATCCGCGCGAAGGCCCGCAGTCCCAGTTTGCTGGAGTCGGCCGCCACGACCACCCGCTCGGCACGCTCGCAGAGCAGTCGGTTGACGGCGGCCTCCGCCTCGTCGTGCGCGGCCGCGCCGTGGACCACGTCCAGGGCGACCACGCCGAGGACGGTCACGTCCAGGGTGATCCGATCGAGCACACCGTCGGCGAGCGGGCCGACGAGCTCGAACGACTGGGCGCGGGCCACCCCGCCCGTCACCACGATCTTGAACTGGGGCCGCACGGCCAGCTCGCCCGCGATGTTGAGCGCGTTGGTGACCACGGTCAGCGCGGGCGTGCCGGACGCCAGGTCCCCTCGTACGGCCAGGGCCCGCGCGACCTCGGTCGTGGTCGTGCCGCCGGTCAGGCCCACCGCCTCGCCGGGGGCGACGAGGTCCGCCACCGCCGCCGCGATCCGCTGCTTCTCGGTGGCCCGGCGTGCCGTCTTGTAGCGGAGCGGCAGCTCGTACGAGACGCCGTGCACGACCGCTCCGCCCCGCGTGCGGACGAGCATCTGCTGCTCCGCGAGCCCGTCGAGGTCGCGCCGGATCGTCGCGGGGGACACGCCCAGCTCGACGGCCGCCTCCTCGACGTCCAGCCGCCCCCGCTCGGCGAGCAGTTCGAGCAGCGTCCGCCAGCGGGTGTCGCGGGACATGAGGCCTCCTCCTGCTGGTCCAGTTGCCGCATCATGCTTGAAGATGCTCGAAAGATGACTCTATCGTGCAGGAACAAGCATGATCCCGGTGTCTCCTGGGGAGAGTGACCGCATGAGCCACGTCGAGGACGAGCTGAACAGCCAGCCCGCGTGCTGGGCCCGCGTCGCCGCCGAGGCGGTGGAACACGCCGGGGTCCTGTCCGCGCCGGGGGAGCGGGTGGCGCTCGTCGGCTGCGGGACGTCCTCCTTCATGGCCCAGGCCGCCGCCGCGCTGCGCGAACGGGCCGGCCACGGCGAGACGGACGCCTACGCCGCCTCGGAGTTCCCCCGGCTGCGGACCTATGACCGCGTCGTCGCCCTCACCCGCTCCGGCACCACCACGGAGGTGCTGGACCTGCTGGGCGTGCTGCGGGGCCGTACCCGTACGACGGCGATCACCGCAGACCCGGCCACCCCGGTGATGGCCGCCGCGGACGACGTGGTCGTCCTGGGCTTCGCCGACGAGAAGTCCGTCGTCCAGACCCGGTTCGCCACCACCGCGCTCACCCTGCTGCGCGCCCACTTCGGCCTGCACTCCGAGACGGCCGTCGCCGACGCCCGGACCGCGCTCGAGGCACCGCTGCCCGAAGGGCTCCTCGACAGCGCCCAGTTCACCTTCCTGGGCCGGGGGTGGACCGTGGGCCTCGCCCACGAGGCCGCGCTGAAGATGCGCGAGGCCGCGCTGGCGTGGAGCGAGGCGTATCCGGCCATGGAGTACCGGCACGGACCGATCAGCGTCACCACCCGGGGCACGGCGACCTGGATGTTCGGCGAGGCACCGGAGGGGCTCGCCGAGCAGGTGCGGGCGACCGGCGGGACCTGGGTGCCCGGCGGGCTCGATCCGCTCGCCGAACTCGTCCGCGCCCAGCGGCTCGCCGTCGCCGTGGCCGCCGCCCGCGGCCTCGACCCCGACCGGCCGCGCCATCTCACGCGCTCGGTGATCCTCGACCCGAACGACCGCTGAAACAGGAGGAGTCGTGCCCCTCACGACGACCCGAGCGCTGATCACCGGGGCCGCCGCCACGCACGTCGCGGTGGCGTCGTTCAACGTCATCACCCTGGAGCACGTCGAGGCGGTCGTCGCGGGCGCCGAGACCGCCGACGCGCCCGTCGTCCTCCAGGTCAGCGAGAACGCGGTCAGGTTCCACGACGGCGACCCGCTCCCGCTGGCCCGCGCCGCGTCCGCCGTCGCGGAGCGGGCGGCCGTGCCCGTCGCGCTCCACCTCGACCACGTGCGCGGCGACGACCTGCTGCACCGGGCCGCCGACGCCGGGTTCAGCTCCGTGATGTACGACGCCTCACGCCTGCCCTACCTGGACAACCTGGCCGCGACCCACGCCGCCGTGGAGTGGGCGCACGCCCAAGGGCTTTGGATCGAGGCGGAGTTGGGTCAGGTGGGCGGCAAGAACGGCGCGGCGCCGCTGGACGCGCACGCGCCGGGGGCCCGTACCGACCCCGAGGAGGCGCGGGCCTTCGTGGCCGACTCGGGCGTGGACGCGCTCGCCGTCGCCATCGGCAGCTCGCACGCGATGACCACCCGCACCGCGGCCCTCGACCACACCCTTCTGCGGCGGCTGGCCGGCGCCCTGGACGTCCCCCTCGTCCTGCACGGTTCCTCGGGCGTCCCGGACGGCGAACTGCGCAGGGCCGTCGCGGGAGGCATCGCCAAGGTCAACATCGGCACCGCCCTCAACATCGCCCTGACCGGCGCGATCCGGGAGTTCCTCGACGCCGGCCCCGAGGTCGTGGACCCGCGCCGGTACCTCGCGGCGGGCCGGACCGCGATGGCGGACACCGTGACCCGCCTCATCCGCGTCCTGCGCTCGGAACTGCCGGCTCCCCCTGCTCCTTCCGCCTAGAGTGCGCGGTCGCAGGAGCGGAATGTGACGCCCGTCACTGGTATTTTCCGGTCATGCGGGAGACGGAGATCCACCTCGGTGCACCGCCGGTCGTCGCCCTCGCCGGGGTCGGCGTACACGGCGTCGCGAGCCCCACGGACGTGTTCCGGCTGCCCGAGCTGTGGCAGCTGCACCTGTACCAGTACGAGGGCGAGCTGACCGTCGACGGCACCGTCCACCCCGTCCGCCCCGGCCGGGTCAGCCTCGTACCGCCCGGCACCACGGTCCGCTACCGCTACCGGGGCCGCTCCGAGCACCTCTTCGCCCATCTGCGCGTCACCCCGGCCGGACCGCCCCGCACGGTACCGGTCGTGCAGGACGCCGGACCCGAACTCCCCACGCTCACCGGTCTGTTGCTGCGGGCGGTGGCCGCCTCCCCGAGCGAGCCGGACCGTACCCGGGCCGAGATCTGGACCGCCCTGTGGCGCGTCGCCACGCTGGCCCCGCCCGCCACCGCGGGCCCCGGCCCGCACCCGGCGGTGGCCGCCGCCATCGCCCACATCGAGGCGCGCCTGGCGGCACCGCTCACCGTGCCGGAGGTGGCCCGGGCGGCCGGCGTCTCCCACAACCACCTGACCCGTCTGTTCCACGCCGAGACCGGTGGCACGGTCGTCGCCTACATCCGACGCCGCAGACTCGAACGCGCCCACCATCTGCTCCGCGCCACGACCCTCTCCATCCCCGCCGTGGCCGCCTCCGTGGGCATCCCCGACCTCCAGGCCTTCAACAAGGCCTGCCGACGGGAGCTGGGCGCCTCGCCCCGCGCGCTGCGAGGTGCCACCTCGACGACGGCCGGTCAGCCCGCCCTGACCGCCCTCAGCACCACGAACTTGGCGTCGCTCGCGACGACTTCGCTGTTGCCGAAGATCCGCCGCAGCGTCACGTGATAGCCCAGATGGCGATTGCCGACCACCCACAGCTCGCCGCCCGGCCGCAGTGCCCGCCGCGCCCCGGTGAACATCCGCCGGGCCGTGGCGTCGGTCGTCGCCTGATGGGAGTGGAACGGCGGGTTGTTGAGAACGAGATCGACGCTGCCCGGCGGGAAGTCCTCCAGCCCGTCGCCGACCCGGAACTCGGCCCGGGCGTCGTCGCCGGGCCGGTTCGCCTCGTACGTCGCCCGCGCCGAGGCCACCGCCTGGTACGACTCGTCGACGAACACCACCTCGGCGTCGGCACCGGCCAGCGCGACCGCCGTGCCCACCACGCCGTTGCCGCAGCCCAGGTCGACCACCCGGCCGCCGGCCGGGGCCTTGGGCAGCTGCCGCAGGAAGAACCGGGTGCCGATGTCGAGGCGGTCCGCGCAGAACACCCCCGCGTGGTTGACGACCGTCCGCCCGGCCAACGGGCCGATGCCGTCCGGCAGTCGATAGGTGTACGGCCACGGATCGCCGCCCCGGGCCGCCAGCACCCCCGCGTCCGGCGTGCAGTGGACGAGCCGCGCCTTCTGCCGGGCCAGCGAGGTGCGGGTCGGGCCCAGGATCCGCTCGAAGAGGCGGAGCGTGGAGGTGTGGATCTCCTTGACCATGCCCGTGCCGATCACGACCGTGCCCTCGTGCACGGCGGGCGCCAGGCGGTGCAGCTGGTCCTCCAGGAGCGCGAGGCTCTTGGGGACCCGGACGAGCAGAACGTCGACGCGGTCCGGCGGCGTGTCCCGGGTGGTGAGCAGCCGTACGGCGTCCGCCTCGACCCCGCCGCGCTCCAGGTTCGCCCGCGTCGCCTCCCGGCTCAGGAAGGAGTCGGTGATCTGCGTCGGCCCGTACCCGGCCAGCGCGGTCGTCAGCGCACCCCAGCGGTCGCCCACGATCACGACCGTCCCGTCCAGCCGCGTCCCGCTCTCCGCGAGATGGCGCAGCAGATACGCGTCGGACGCGTCCCAGGCGCGCAACAGGTCACGGGGGTCCTCGGGAAAGCGCGTCAGGGTGTACTCGCCCCAGGGCGCGGTCATACGGTCGCTCATCGTGCGCCCAGGCTAACCGAGCCGCAGCTCAGGACTCCTCCCGAGTGGCCGTGCGGGACGATGGCACCATGAACGCCGAGCTGTTCCCCCGCGAGCGCACGGAGATCGTGCCCGGCGCGGTCCACGTCCCGGACCGGCTGGACGCCGAACAGCAGCGGCGCCTGGTGGAAGCCTGTCGTGCATGGGCCCGGCCGCCCGCCGGGCTCCGCACGGTCCGCACCCCGGGCGGCGGCACCATGACCGCCCGGCAGGTCTGCCTCGGCCGGCACTGGGGCGTCGTACGGGCCTGTCCCGCCTGCGGCCGAGCCGTCCGGGACAACCCCGCCTGCCCCGGCCGGCACACCTACCCGTACGCCTACTCCCGCACGGCCGTCGACGGCGACGGTACGCCGGTGAAGCCCTTCCCGGCCTGGCTGGGCGAACTGGGCCGGAAGGCGGTGGCGGACACGCTCGGCCCGGAGCGGGCCACGGACCCGTACGACATCGCGCTGATCAACTACTACGACGCCGACGCCCGCATGGGCATGCACCGCGACAGCGACGAACCGTCGGACGCCCCGGTGGTCTCGCTGAGCCTCGGCGACACCTGCCTCTTCCGCTTCGGCAATCCGCGGACCCGGACCCGTCCCTACACGGACGTCGAGCTGCGCAGCGGTGACCTCTTCGTGTTCGGCGGGGCGGCGCGGCGGGCGTACCACGGGGTGCCCCGGGTGTACGCGGGGACCGCGCCGGCCGGGCTGGGCCTGACCGGCCGGCTGAACATCACGCTGCGGGCCGGCGGCTTCGACGACGTCTGAGGCGCGGCGCCGGGTGGCGGGCCGACGCCGAGCGGATCATGGGAGACTCCCCCTCATGGACGGGAAGGCGGCCCCCAAGGCGGCGGGCGAAGGGACACCGACGGCACGCGCGAAGCTGGACCGGGGGAGGGGCGCGCTCGGTCCGGCACTGGAACTGGTGCACACCGGGCGGGCGCCGACCCGGGCCGTGCTCACCGCCGAACTGGGGGTGACCCGGGCCACGGCGGGCGCCGTCGCCGCCGAACTGGAGGCGCTCGGCCTGATCCGCGTGGACGCGCACCCCGGTGCGGCCGCCGGTTCGCAGGGCAGACCCTCGCACCGCCTGGAGGTCGCCGAGGAGGGGCCCGTCGCCCTCGCCGCCCAGATCCACGCCGACGGCTGGCGGGTCGCCCTGGTCGGCCTGGGCGGCCGGATCGTCACCACCGCGCCCGCCTGCGAGATCGTCGACGCCGACCCGGCGAAGGTGCTCGGCTCGGTCGTCGACGCGGGCGCCGCGCTGCTGCGCGAGACGGGCCGGAGGTGCGTGGGCGCGGGCCTCGCCGTACCGTCCGCGGTCGCGGAACCGGCGGGACTGGCGCTGAACCCGCTGCACCTGGCCTGGCCCGCGGGTGCGCCCGTGCGGGAGATCTTCGCCGAGCGGATCCGTGCGGCCGGCATCGAGGGGCCCGCCTTCGCGGCCAACGACGTCAACCTCGCCGCCCTCGCCGAACACCGGCACGGCGCCGGGCGGGGCTCGCGGGAGCTGCTGTGCGTGGCGACCGGGCACCGAGGCGTCGGCGGTGCGCTGGTCCTCGACGGCCGTCTGCACACGGGCAGTTCGGGGCTCGCCCTGGAAGTGGGTCACCTCACCGTCAACCCCGAGGGCCGCCCCTGCCACTGCGGCAGCCGCGGCTGCCTCGACGTCGAGGCCGACCCGCGGGCCCTGCTCACCGCCGTCGGCCGCGACCCCGGCCCGGAGGGCTCCCTGCTGCAGCAGGCCAACGAACTGATCCGCACCCAGTACACCGACCCGGTCGTCCGCACGGCCGCCGAGGCGATCATCGACCGCCTCGGCCTCGGACTCGCGGGTCTGGTCAACATCCTCAACCCCGACCGCATCATCCTCGGCGGCATGCACCGGGCCCTGCTCGACGCCGACCCGGACCGGCTGCGCGCCGTCGTCGCCGACCGCAGCCTGTGGGGGCGGCAGAGCGGGGTGCCTCCGATCCTCGCCTGCACCCTGGACCACAACAGCCTGGTGGGCGCGGCCGAGTTGGCGTGGCAGCCGGTGCTCGACGATCCGCTGGCCGCGATGGTCTGACGCCCCTCACCGGGTGCCGCTACCCCGCAGCATGATCGAGCGGGAGACCACGAACGGGACCGGGACCGCCGCTGGGTGGCGTGCGGACGGCCGGCCTGGGCCCAGGAAGCGTGCCTGTCCGTCTCAGTGGACGGTGAAGCCGCCGTCGACGGGGAGGGCTGTTCCGACGACGAAGCCGGCGCCGGAACTGCACAGCCACACAACGGCGGCAGCGACCTCGTCCGCCCTCCCCAGCCGGCCGATGGGCTGCTCCTTCATGATCGCCGCCATGGCCTCGGCCTGGTTCTCCACCATGTCGGCGACCATCGGGTCGTGGTACTCCGCGCGACCGCCGGACGCGACCCGCCGGACCGGCAGGTGACCGAACTCGTCGATGAGCTGTCCACCCGCAGCACGGACTTCAGCACCCGCTGGGCCAAGCACGACGTCCGCCGCCGCTCCCGCGGACGCAAGACCGTCCACCACCCGGCCGTCGGCAGGATGAAACTCTCGTACGACGACTTCGCCCTGCCCGGCGACCCGTATCTCCCTCACCACCTACACCGCCGACCTCGGCACCCCCAGCGCCGACAGCCTCACCCTCCTGGCGACCTGGGCCGGGACACAGAAGCAGCGGCGGACCGTCGAGGACGAGGCACGCCACCCCCCGCTCCTAGGTGTCCACCGTCATCGATCCGGTGCGCAACGGCGTCGACAGCTCCCGTGACGCCCCCCGGGGCGGCGGTCGGTGGCGTCAGGCGTCCGTCCGGCGCCGGGGCCTGGCCACCAGCTCCCCGCCGCAGTTGGGGCAGATCTCGCGCAGGGCCTCGCCACACGGCACGCAGAACGTGCACTCGTACGAGCAGATGCGGGCCGGGGCGTCGGCGGGCAGCACGGTCGTCGCGCAGCGCTCGCAGCGGTCGCGCATCTCCAGCGCCATGGGTGGGGCCTCTTCTCGGATCGGGGTGCCGTGGAAACCGCCGCCGGAGGGGGCGGCGAGCCACACGATCCTGCCACGGGCATGTCCCCACGGCGACCGGCCCCTGCTCGTGGCCGCCGCGCGCACCGCTCCGTACGACATCGCCCCGTACGGCGGTCCACCGGAGTCGCGTAGGTGCACCGGACGGTACGCTGCCCGGCGCCGTCCTCGGACTTGCGAGGAGTGCGCCGGGTGCGGGACCGGCCGGCGTCCGCGAGCCGGTCGTCGGCGTGCTTACCCGCGTCGGCCCACGGAGGAAGGGTCACCGCCCGGTCAGCCTGCGACGGCCGACCGGGCGGGAGCGTGTTCGGACCTGCGCCCGCGCGCGGCGGGCCTGCGTCCGGTGTCGTAGGGCTGTCCGAGATCGCACGGCTGGGCGGCCTCGACCGTCAGCCCGGCGTCGTACGGCGAGATCTTCGGCACCGCCGCGGAGGACGCCGGCAGCGTGAACCACACGACCTTCCCCGACTCGGCGTGCGGCCGCACACCCCAGCTCTCGCTCACCGCGGCGACCATCGCCAGCCCGCGGCCGCAGGTGGCGTAGGGCTCCGCGTCCTGGACGACGGGGAGGCGGGGGTCGTTGTCGCGCACCGAGACCGTGAGCCGGCCGAGGAGCAGTTCCATCTCCACGGTGCACATCTTGTCCGGCTCCGCGTGCCGGTGGACGTTGGACAGCAGCTCGGTCACCCCGAGCGCGGCCCGCTCTATCAACGGATCCAGATGCCAGTAGCGCAATTGCGCAGATACGATTCTGCGGACCTGTCCGATCCGCGACGGCAGGGCTTGGAGCTCCACCGTGCAGTGCCTGCTTTGCTGGCTGATCACGGCTGCGACTCCCCGAAGTTGAGTCCGGAAGAAGATCGGAGTACGGATCCAGCGAGGTGGCTGGGCGAAAAACGCCGCCTGCTGTGGTGCGGCCGCCGATGACTGCCGCCTGGTGGCGGAAGCCGGGGCTGCCGCCTGCTCGTGGGGTGGCTGCGCACGGCCGCCGCCCGCTGACGTGGCCGGCGGGCTGGTTCGCAGCGTGATCGCCGGTAAACCCAGAGTGACGTGAAACCAGAGTGACCCAGGGGGACCGGGCCCGCAACTCGCGGCTCGGCGGACCCGTTCGGCCGGCTTCGTCAGCCCCGCCCGGCGGCCCGGCGCACCGCCTCGATGAACCGGCGCGCCGAGGGTGGACCGGGTTTCCCCGGAGCGGGGTCGTGCTCGTTCAGCGTGAGCGTGTAGCGGGTGCCGTTGACGTCGGCCAACGCCCGGTCCTCGTTGGCGAACCAGGGCTTCGAGGCGCGCACCGCCTGCACCGGCGCGCTGTCGATCTCGCTGCCGTAGCTGGTCAGCAGCTGCAGCCGGCCGTCCTCGATCCGGACCTGCCCCGCCCGGGTGAGCTGCCGCAGCCGCTTCCCGATCCGGACGCCCGTGGCCCTGAACTCCGGCTCGGCCATGTATCCCGCCCCCTAGTGCGCCTCGACTGTCCTGTGCCGTGCGATCCGTCGCGGACCGTGCTCCAGTGTGCCCGAGGCCGCCTTCCCCTGAACGGCCCCGGTGACGTCGACTCGGCCCGTGCGGTGAAGTCTGCACGTCCTGCGGGTCGAGCACCAGTGCGCACGGTGGCCCGGGGGCGGGGTTCCGGCGCATGCGCGGCATGCGCCCCCCATGCGCCCCGCGCATCCCTGCCACAGGAGTGCCTTTGAGGTGTTCAAAGGCATGTTTATGCAGGTGAGAAGCGTGTGGAAGGTGTTTATCATCGGGATGTCCGACGCCGCGATCCGCCGTCGGCGCACCGTGAGGAGCACGCCGTGAGCACCCCCCATCCCACTCGTCCGGGCGCGACCCTCGATGTCGATCACAGCGATGCCGGGTACCGCGACTGGCTCAAAGAGGCCGTGCGCAAGGTCCAGGCCGACGCCAACCGCTCCGCAGACACCCATCTGCTGCGCTTCCCGCTGCCCGAGAGGTGGGGCATCGACCTGTATCTCAAGGACGAGTCGACCCACCCCACCGGCAGCCTCAAGCACCGCCTCGCCCGATCCCTCTTCCTCTACGGCCTGTGCAACGGCTGGATCCGGCCGGGCCGTCCCGTCATCGAGGCGTCCAGCGGCTCCACCGCCGTCTCGGAGGCGTACTTCGCCAAACTGATCGGCGTCCCCTTCATCGCCGTCATGCCCCGCACGACCAGCGCCGAGAAGATCCGCCTGATCGAATTCCACGGCGGACGCTGCCACTTCGTGGACGACTCACGGAAGATGTACGAGGAGTCGGCTCGCCTCGCGGCGGAGACCGGCGGACACTACATGGACCAGTTCACCTACGCCGAGCGGGCCACGGACTGGCGCGGCAACAACAACATCGCCGAATCCGTCTTCCGCCAGCTCCAGTTGGAGCGGTTCCCCGAGCCCGCCTGGATCGTCGCCACCGCCGGCACCGGTGGCACCTCGGCGACCATCGCCCGGTACGTGCACTACATGCAGTACGACACCCGGATCTGTGTCGCCGACCCCGAGAACTCCTGTTTCTTCGAGGGCTGGACGACCGGCGATCCCGACGTCACCTGCGACTGCGGATCCCGGATCGAGGGCATCGGCCGGCCCCGCATGGAGCCCAGCTTCGTCCCCGGCGCGGTCGACCGGATGATGAAGGTCCCCGACGCCGCCAGCGTCGCCGCCGTACGCGCCCTGGAACTGGCGATCGGCCGCAAGGCCGGCGGATCGACGGGCACGGGGCTGTGGAGCGCCTTCAAGATCGCCGCCGAGATGGTCGCGGCGGGCCGCCAGGGCAGCGTCGTCACTCTCCTGTGCGACCCGGGCGACCGCTACCTCGACAAGTACTACTCCGACGCGTGGCTGACGGAACAGGGCCTGGACATCGCCCCGTACACGACGGCGATCGAGACACTGCTGGCGACGGGCGAGTGGACGGCCTGAGAGCCCCTTCTCACCGCCGGGTCCCGCAGCGCCCCGTCAGGGGCGCGGGGCCGTTCCGATGTGCGGCTCCGCCGCGTGGGCGCGACCGGCCACGGACGACCCGCGGCCACGGACCGTCCTCGAAACTCGACGGCGCTCAGTCGTCCACGCCGTCGTCGAAGTCCTCCCCGGCCACCACCAGCCGCCGCAGATGCTCAGCGATCTCGGCCCGCGCCTGCGCGGCCAGCCCCGCGTCGGTCACCAGCGTGTCGACCTGCTCCAACGCCGCGAACGAACTCAGGCCCACCGTGCCCCACTTGGTGTGGTCGGCCACCACCACGACCCGCCGCGCCGACTGCACCAGCCGCCGGTTGGTCTCGGCCTCCGCCAGATTCGGAGTGGACAGACCCGCCTCGACGGATATGCCGTGCACCCCGAGGAACAGCACGTCGAAGTGCAGCGCCGCGATCGCCTGATCGGCCACCGGCCCCACCAGCGAGTCGGACGGCGTGCGCACCCCACCCGTGAGGACCACGGTCGCCGCCCCCTGCCGGGGACCCGTCGTGCGCTGGGCGGCGTGGAAGACATCGGCGACCCGCACCGAATTGGTGACCACGGTCAGATCCGGCACGTCCACGAGCCGGTGCGCCAGCGCGTACGTCGTCGTGCCGCCCGACAGGGCGATCGCCGACCCCGGGGCGACCAGCTCCGCGGCGGCCCGCGCGATGTCCTCCTTGGCGCTCAGCTCCAGCCCGGACTTCGCCTCGAAACCGGGCTCGTGCGTGCTCGCCTCGGCCACCGGCACCGCGCCGCCGTGCACCTTCTCCACCGCGCCCTGGCGGGCCAGCGCGTCCAGATCGCGGCGCACCGTCATGTCCGACACACCGAGCCTGCGGGTCAGCTCGTTGACCCGGACCCCGCCCCGCCGTCGCACCTCGTCGAGGATCAGGGCTCGGCGCTGCTCCGCGAGGAGGTTCTGGTTCTCACTCACGCCCGCTCCGGTCCTCTCGCCCCATCACGCCCGACACGCCTTCATTACCCCCTCCGACGAGGACATTCCCCCGTCCCCGGTCCCGAGGACGTCCCATATTCGCACGGTCCACCACGGGCGAGGCCATTACCTGCACGGTCACCCGCACGTCACGCACCGTTTCCCGCGCCCGTCACTATCACATGGATCGAGGAGATTCGGTGACCACAGGTGTACGAGGCCGTCTCAGCGGCGATCATCAGTGCCTGCACATCACCTGACTTGCGGTGCGTCACGGGGGAAGCGGAACAGTGGATCGTGCGAGGGAACATACGGCACATACGGGACCCGGGGAACATCGGGAACCCGCCGGGGCGCGGAGGCCCCCGGAATCCGGCCTGCCGGGGCCGGAGGGTCCCGCCCTCGAACTCCTCGTCCACGGTGTCGGCGGAACCAGCCCCGACCGCATGCTCGACGATCCGCGCACCGTCCGGATCACCGGCGACGACACCGCCGCCGTGTTCCGCCGCGTCGACGACGCCGAGGCCGAGAGCGAGCCGGACGCCCACGGGGGCAGACCCGTCCCCGAGGCGTACGTCTGGTGCAACCTCACCTCCGGCAACGGCTCCCGCGCCCTGTGGCTGCTGCTCCTGCCGTTCATGGTCGTCAACCTCGCCCACTGGATGCGGCCCGGCGCCGGCGACCGCCGCCGGACCGTACGCCTCTACGGGCTGCTGGTCCGGCTGACCGGCCTGACCCTGACCGTGCTGCTCGTCGCCGCTGCCTGCGAGGTCGCGCTCGATCTGACCGCCTGGCAGTGCGCGGGCGCACGCGACTGCGCGCGGGCGCACACCTGGCTCGGATTTCTCTCCCCGGCCGTCTCCGACGACGGCTGGTGGAGTCTGCCCGGCCGCCGTCTCGCCCTGGCGGCCCTGGTGCCCAGCGCCCTGACCGGCCTGCTGTGGTACCTCTCCCACCGCACCTGGAGCGAGTACGAGTCCCAGCGCCCCATGGAGCACGGCGACACCTCCTCCGAGGACGAGAAGGCGCCGCGAGACGGGTCCGAGGCCGAGGACACCGCACGCGTCGCCCTCGGCCGGCCCGGCTTCTGGTACGGGCGCCGCCTCGTGGCCAGGATGCGTGCCGCCCATGTGGCGGCCGGCTTCCTCACCGTGGCGGCGGCCGTCGGCACGTCCGCGGCCCGCCACGACCGCGGGGCGGGCGGCCCCGCGGTCCTGGAGCTGCTCGGCAGGCTGCTGGAGACGGCACTCGTCGTGCTCGCCGTCGTCGTGGTGTGGGTGGTGTGCCGCCGGGGCCGCAGCGAGTGGCGCCTCGACAAGCACCTGGACGCGCACCTGGTACGCCGCCTGCCGGGCTGCTCGATCGCCGTGCTCCTCCTCGCCGCGCTGTACGCCGGCTGGTCACGCCCCGGCTGGCGGTCGGCGGGACGGTTGCCTGGGGACGTCACCTTCGGCGGGATCACCCTGGTCCAGGGTGTGCTGGTCCTCGCGCTCGGCGTGGTCGCCCATGTGCTGTACCGCTCCCGCCCCGATTCGCGCACCGCCCTGTACGGTCTGGCCGGCCCCGCCGTCGCCATGCTCGCCTGTGCCCTCGGCGGCGTGATGTCCGCCGGGGTCGCCCAGCGCGTCGCCGACTGGCTGGGCGGCACGGACGACGCCCTGCCCGGTCCCCCCGTCCTGCTCACCTGGCAGGCCTCCGTCATCCCGCCCCTGCTCCTGGTCGTGCTCGGCCTCCTCGGCTGGCTGGCCCGCCGCACCCTGGTCCTGCGGCGGGAGGAGACGGCGGCGGTCGAGCGGGAGTACGGCCTGACACGGGAGCGGCCCCACGAGGAGCGCCCCGGCGAGGAGCACGAGTCGCGCGACGCGGGCCGGACCCGCCGGATCGCCCGCACCCGGGCCATGGCCGCGCTCACCGACCGGGCGCCCCGCCTCGTCGGCGTCATCTCCACCGTGACGCTGCTGCTCGGCGCGGCCGCCCTGACCGGCGCCCTGGCGACGCGCGAGACCCCGGCGCGGGCGGCGCTCGGCTCGCCGGCCTTCGTCGCGGGCGCCGCCGAGGCCGCGCAGGCGCTGGGGTCCTGGCTGATCGGCGTGGGCTTCCTGCTGTTCGTCACCTGGGGGCGCCGGGCCTACAAGGACGCCTCCGCGCGCCGCACGATCGGCATCCTCTGGGACGTGGGCACGTTCTGGCCGCGCGCCGCACACCCGTTCGCGCCGCCCTGCTATGCCGAACGGGCCGTACCCGACCTGACCTGGCGCATGGCCACCTGGACCCGCGCCACGGGCGGCCGGCTCGTCATCTCCGGGCACTCGCAGGGCAGCGTCCTCGCGGCGGCCGCCGCATGGCAGCTGACCCCGTCGGACCGCGAACGGGTCGCTCTCCTCACCTACGGATCCCCGCTGGAGCGGCTGTACGGGCGCTGGTTCCCCGCCCACTTCGGTCCCGAGCCGCTCGCCTCCCTGCACCGCGAGATCGACTGCTGGCGCAACCTGTACCGCCGCACCGACCCCATAGGCGGCCCCATACGTCTGACGAGCCGGCACGGGCCGCAGGTCGACGCCGAACCCTGCACGGACCCGCTCGCCTACGGCCGCACCGCCGCCCACCCCCTGCCCGCCCCGATCCTCGGCCACTCCGACTACCAGGCGGACCCGGCCTTCGTGGAGGAACGGCGGCAGCTGCTCGACCGCCTCGACACCGGGCTGCCGGGCCCGCGGACTCCTTAGTCCGGGCAGGAGATGTCCCGCGCGGGTCGCTCGCCCGTGGTGAGGAACCGGGTCACGGCCCGGTCGCCACAGGCATTGCCCGTGCCGAGGTAGACGCCATGACCGCCGCGCTCGACCGTGACGAGCCGCGCGCGGTCACCGAGGGCCTGCCGCATCCTCACGGCGCCGACGTGCGGGGTCGTGGGGTCACGCCGGTTCTGGATCATGAGGATGTTCGAGGGACCCCGGTCGGTGATCCGGGTGGGCCTGTCGGCGGGGGCGTCCTTCCAGAACGCGCAGGGCGGGATGCTCGCGGGCAGCCCGGCGGTGAGGGGGTACCGCGCTCGGTTCGCGGCCACCGCCCGCTCGTACGCGGCCACCGACCTCGGCCAACGCACGTCGTTGCAGATCACCGCCGTCGTGCCCGAGGCGTCCTCGTCGCTCAGGGGCAGAGCCACCTCCGGCGGCAGCACCGGGGTCGCCCGCGGCACCCTGGCCGCGCGCACCAGCCGGGCCAGCCGGGGGAAGGCCGCGTCGTCGTACAGGGCGTTGTGCATGACCTGCCGCAGTCGGTTGCCGGTCAGCGGCACGCCCGGTGTCGTCGACGCCTTCGGGTGGCGGTCCAGTTCCGCGGCCACGGAGAGGAACAGCGGCCGGACGTCCTCGGGACGCCGGGCCAGGCGCAGGCCCTCCGCCTCCCGGGCCGGGTCGGCGGTCCAGGCGGCGAAGTCCGGGAACCGGTCCTCGGCCCCCCGCGCCATGTTCGCCAGCCAGGCCCGCTCGACCCGCCGGGGGTCGGGGTCACCGCTGCTGTCCAGCACCAACCGGTCGACGCGCTCCGGGTAGCGCTGCGCGTACACGGCCCCGACATAGGCCCCGTACGAGACGCCGTACGCCGACAGCTTCGTCTCGCCCAGGGCCTGCCGCAGACTGTCGATGTCGCGCACCTGGTTGGCGGTGCTGAAGCTGCGCAGCACCGCACCGCCGTTGCGGGCGCACGCCTCGGCGGTACGGCGGGAGCGGGCGACGTTCTCCGCGATGCCGCCGTTTGGCGCCGGCCAGGGCCGCAGGGTCACCAGTTGCCGGTCCGCCTCGGGAAGTCCGCAGGACGCACGGGTACTGGCACCCACGCCGCGCGGGTCGAAACTCACGAGGTCGTACGCGGCCCCCGTCTCCCGCCGTAACGCCTCGCCCTGCCGGGTGAGTTTCGCCGTGCCGGAGCCGCCCGGCCCGCCGGGCAGCACGAGCAGGGTGCCGCGCCGTGCCTCGGGGCGCTCACTGGGCAGCCGGGAGACCGCAAGGGTCAGCCGGGGCCCGTCGGGGGAGCGGTGGTCGACCGGAACCGTCAGTTCGGCGCACTGCTGCCCGGCCGGCCCGCCGGGCCGGGCGCAGGAACGCCAGTCGAGGGCGGGGGAGGAGGCCGCCGCGGCGGCCACCGGGCCGGGGAGAACGGTCAGCGTGGTAGCGGCGGCCGAGACGGACAGGGCCAGGACGAGGGCGCGTCGGGTGCGAATCTTCATGCGCCCATGCTGTCGGCCGGACCGCTCCGGTCCCATCCGGCTGACAGCACCCCTGTGGTGGGGTCCTCCCCCTGGGGCACACCCCAGCAACACGGGCTACGGCAGCTCCGGCAAGTCCTCCGCGTAGAGCAGCGTCAGGTCGTCCTTGTCCGGTTCGTCGACCTGCGCCACCCGGCTCGCGTGGCGTTCGACCATCGCCTCGAACGTCTGCCGCGCGGTACGGCCGTTGCCGAAGGCCGGGCCCTTGGGGATCGCCGTGAAGTAGTCCAGCAGGGCCTCGCCCGCGCCCGGCGCCAGCCGGTACTCGTGCTCCTCCGCCTGCTGCTCCACGATGCGCAGCAGTTCGTCGGGGACGTAGTCGTCGAAGGTGATGGTGCGGGAGAACCGGGACGCCACACCGGGGTTGACGGTGAGGAAGCGCTCCATCTCGGCCGTGTAGCCCGCGACGATCACCACCACCGCGTCCCGGTGGTCCTCCATCAGCTTCACCAGGGTGTCGATGGCCTCCTTGCCGAAGTCCCTCCCCGAGTCCTCCGGCGACAGCGCGTACGCCTCGTCGATGAACAGCACACCACCACGGGCGCGTTCGAACGCCTCCTGGGTGCGGATCGCCGTGGAGCCGATGTGTTCGCCGACCAGGTCCACACGGGACACCTCGACGAGATGCCCCTTCTCCAGGACGTCGAGCGAGGCCAGGATCTCGCCGTAGAGGCGGGCGACCGTTGTCTTGCCGGTGCCGGGGGATCCCGTGAACACCAGATGCCGTTTGACGGAGGCCGCCTTGAGGCCGGCCCGTCGGCGGCGGCGGCCCACCTCGATCATGTCGGTGAGGGCACGGACCTCGCGCTTGACGCTGTCCAGGCCGACCAGCGCGTCGAGTTCACCGAGCACGGCCTTGGAGGCCCGCGCCGGGGTCTCGGGCTCCACGACGGACGGGGGGACGGCCGGCGGCTGCTCGGTGGTGCGCTGACCGGGGATCGAGCCCAGCAGGCCGGAGGACGCGGCCGTCGTCTGCGTGGCGGTCTCCTGCGGGGCCGGGGGCCGGACCCCCGCGCTCTCGTCGCTGGTGCAGTCCTCGACCACCGGACCGCCGCCCGTGGTACCGGGACCGCCCTCCGCGAACTCGTAGCCACCGCGCGCGCAGCGCTCCGTACGGCACTTGCGCAGGGTGGCCCGGCAGCCGTCGATGACGTGGAAGCCGTAGCCGCCGCTGCCGGTCACCCGGCAGTTGAGGAAGCTGCCGCGGCCCCCCGCCGAGACGTAGAAGCCTGCCTCGGCGGGCGAGGTGACGGTGCAGCGCTCGATGGTCGGGTCGGCGCCCTTGGTGACGATCACGCCGGTCTGGGTGCCGTCCACCGTGCAGCCGTTGAGGGTGCCTCCGCTGCCGTGGTCGCGGAACCAGGCGCCCGTGGCGGCGTCCCGGATCCGGCAGTCGTCGAGCTGCGCGGTCGCCCCGTCGCTGACCGACACCGCCGTGTTCCGCACCTGCGACAGGTCGCTGTCGACGACGTCCGCGCGCGAGCCCCGGTCCAGCACGAACAGCGCGTCCGGTACGTCGTGCACGCGGCAGGACTCCAGCACCGCCGTCGCGCCGTCGCTGACCCAGACGGCCGGGTAGTCGCCGGTGCTGTCGAAGATCTCGCACTGGTTGGCGTCCACGCGGGTGCCGGGGTCCCACACCGACAGCCCGTTGCGCCCGAACTGCCGTACCGACGTGCGTGTCAGGGTCAGGACGGAGCGCGAGCGAAGGTCCACCGCGTTCTCTGGGATGTCGTGGATACGGCAGTCCGCGAGGGTGAGCACAGCGTCGGTGTCGAGGGTGATCCCGTCGGCCGTCGTGCGGTGCACGTCGCAGTCGGTGAGATGGGCCGTGGCCCGGTTGGTGATCTGCACGCCGCTGCCGCGGACCTCGTACACCTCGCAACCGATCGCCTCCAGGGCGGAGTTCTCCCCGGTCGCCGTCAGGCCCGAGCCCGAGGTGTGGTGCACCCGGCAGCGCTCCAGCCGGGGATGGCCGCCGCCGCGCACGGCGACACCGGCCTGGCCGGCCGCGACGACCTCGCACTCCTCGAACACGCCACCGCCGCCGTCGACCACGGCGATGCCGATGCCGGCCGGGTTGTCCACGGTGCAGCGCCGGACCGTCGGCCGGGCGCCGCCGCGCACCTCGATGCCGGCCGCGGAACGGGTGACGATGCGCAGGTCCAGCAGCTCGGGTGTGCCGTCCTCGACGAGCAGCGCGGGCGCCGCCGCGTCCTGGCCCTCCACATGCAGATCTTGCACGACGGCCGAGGCGGACACGGTCAGCGGCACCCCGTCCGCGGGCGCGATGCGGACCGAGCCGGGCGAGCCCTCCGGGCCGCGCAGCGTGACCCCCCGCTGCACGACGAGGTTCTCCCGGTACGTGCCGGGGGCGACGACGAGCACGTCGCCGTCGCTCGCGGCCTCCAGGGCTGCGGCGAGCGATGCGTACTCACCCGTGCGGCGCCGCCACCGCGATGTACCGGTGTGCGTCACCTGGACCGTGCCCTGTGCCATGGCGTTGCTGTGCCCCCACCTCGTGGAACGCGGGTCGATGCCGAACAGTTCGGCTGGTCGGTCCACCGTAGCGTGCGCGGACAGGGGGAGTTGACCGGAGTGGGAAGGCCGTCAGCTGCCCGCGCCCGTCCTGCCCCAGTCCGGCCCCGCCTTGTCCCACGCCTGGTCCCAGCGGGCGTACCGGCGCAGGACCATGCGCCAGACGATCAGGCGTCTGACGCCCTCCACGAGCCCCGCGGCGAGCACGGTGGAGCCGAATCCGGCCAGCACCGCGTGGGTCGTGGCGGTGGTGGAGTCCAGGGGGCGGCCGACCGTGCGGCCCTGCCGGTCCGTCCACAGCGTGAAGTGGTCCCCGGGCCGCGGGGCCCTGAGGCCGGCCAGGACCGTGCCGCGGCGCTCGGTGCCGTCCGGGCCGGTCCAGTCGGCGACCACGCGGCTCTGCCGGCCGCGGGTGGCGGAGGTCTCCGGATCGGGGTCCAGCGGGGAGCCGTCGACCTTCTTGACGACGGTGGCCGTCACCCGGTGTCGGCTCTGCTGCTGGTCGCGCACGGACTGCTGCAGGGCGCCCTGGGCGGTGGTGCCGGCCACGGTGCCGACGAGGGGCGCGGCGACGACGATCAGCAGCAGGGCCGCGAACGCCAGCCATGCCTCGACCAGATCGGTCGTCCGCCGCAGCGGATTGTGCCGCCAGCGCCACAGCCCGCCGATCGCCCGCAGTCCACCGACCACCCGCATCGCGCCACACCCCCTTCCGCGTCCGTGATAACCCGGGGCGGAGCCGTTCACGGGCGGTCCCGGTCAAGAGAGAGCGAGATCACTCTCCACCGGGCCTTCTCATGAACTTCTCACAAACGCCCAACGGCCGAACCCCGGGCATGTGTTCCCTGCCCGTGAACCGAATCGTAGGAGATTGAATTTTCAAGGGGGAACGGGGGCGTCGCAAACCGGGGACACATAGGGCGGCCGCATAGGGAGCCGCATACCGGCCGCGTCAAGAACGCCCGTACGGCGGCGAGTTCGGGCGCGCTATTCGAGTATCCGCACCGCATCGCCGATCCGGACCGTGCCGCCGGATTCCGGCACGAGGTTCTGCCCGAAGGCCAGCTTGTCGCCGAACCGGCGGTGGCGGGCGAGGGTGCGCAGGGGTTCGCGGCCGCGCTCGCCGGTCTCCTGGTCGGTGGTGGTCACCACACACCGGCCGCACATCTTCGCGACCCGGAAGGTCACCTCGCCGATCGCGATCCGCCGCCAGCCGTCCTCGGCCCAGGCGTCCGTGCCGTCGACGACCACGTTCGGCCGGAAGCGGCTCATGGGGAGCGGGCCCTCTTCGGGATGGTCGCCCCGCGCGACCAGCGCGTTGAGCGCGTCCAGCGAGGCAAGGGCGGTCAGCAGCAGCGGATAGCCGTCGGCGAAGCTGACGGTCTCACCGGGGCGGGCGAACTCGGGGTCGAGCGGGCGGCGGGTCGCCGGGTCGTCGAGGTGCGCGAGCCGTACGGAGACGCCCAGGTGGTCGCTGAACCAGGCGTGCGCCGCGGCGTCGGCGAGGACCCCCTCCACCTTGTCCCGCCAGATCTCCACGGTGACCGTGCCGGTGGGCTCGGGCACGGGGACGGTCAGCGGCGCGCGGCCGGCCGCGGACAGCAGGAGACCGCCGCCGGGCAACCGCCCGGCGGCGGCCAACGCCATGCGCGGATGCGGACGTTGAGTGATGACCTTGCCCGAGTCGTCGACCAGCACCCATCGACGGTCCCCCGCCAGCCCCCAGGGCTCCACGACGGCCTCGTCGGGGGCGAAGCCCCGGGCCGCCTTCAGCGGGTGGACGTGGATCGAGTGCAGCGACGGGTTCCCCATGGGGTCATCCTGCCAGCAGACCGTGACAACCCCACGCGAAATGTGCCGAGTGCCTCAGTACCCGCGGTACTGCTGGCCGTTGTACGGATCCTGCTGGTACGGGGCCGAAGGGGCCGGACGCTGGGCCGCCGGGCGCATGGCCTCGTATCCGGCCATGGGCCGTTGCTGCTGCTGCGGCTGGGCGCCCGGGTAGCCGCGCGGGCCCGCGACCTGCTGCGGGATGTACGCGTTGGGTGCCTGCTGCAGCGGCGAGGGCTGCTGCGCCTGCGGATAGCCGTAGGCGGACTGGGACGGGCCGGCCGGCAGCGCGGGCAGCGCCGACGGCAGTGCGGGCAGATTGCTGCCCGGGGTGTCGTACTGGGCGGGTACCCGGATCGGGGCGATCTGAGGGGTTCCCCGCTCGGCGACGAGAGAGTCGTAGATCGGGGTGTCCGCGAAGGACGAGGCGGAGTAGTAACCGCCGCCATAGGTGGAGCGGGGGGAGGTCATGGCACATAAGTTAAGCCCACGATGTGCTGGTTGGGGAGACCGATAAGAGGGTTGTTTTCCGTGTCGGCAGTGACGCCGGACCCCCAATGCGAGCGAAGTCGGCGAAAAAGGGCAGCAAAGCGCGTACTGATCGTGTAAGGGCCGAGTTCCCGGCGGGTTACCGACGGTCGGTCAGGAACTTTCGGTAGGGGATCTGGGGGTTCCGGGCCCCGGGGGAATAGGTTTGGCGCCGACAACGGATCCGGCCGGATCCGACGGTCCGCGTGGGACGCGGTCTGGCGACGACCTTCTGGATGACCTTCTGATGGGGGCGGACATGTCAATGCCGAAAGGATCGAACACCGCGGTGCCGACGACCGCGCTGCGCGTGGAGCTGGGCCGGCGTTCCGGGCCGGGTGTGCCCGACACGGATGCCTCGGCGCTGCTGCTCGTCGGCGGAAAGGTGCGCTCGGACGCCGACTTCGTCTTCTACAACCAGCCCGCGCACTCCTCCGGCGCCGTCCGGCACGAGGGCAAGCGGGACGCGAGCGGCCAGGTGACCGAATCGCTCGTCGTCGATCTCGCGCGCGTGGAGGCGGCCGTCGAGACCGTGGTCGTGGCCGCCTCGGCGGACGGCGGCACCTTCGGGCAGGTGCCCGGCCTGCACATCCGCGTGCTCGACGAGCGCGCGGGCACCGAGCTCGCCCGCTACGACAGCACGGACGCGGGCGCCGAAACCGCTTTCGTGCTGGGGGAGTTCTACCGTCGGCAGGGCGCCTGGAAGTTCCGCGCCGTCGGCCAGGGCTACAGCAGCGGACTGGAGGGCCTCGCCACCGACTTCGGCATCACGGTGGACGAACCCCAGCAGACGGCCACACCGCCCGCCCCCACGCCCGTCGCCCCTCCCGTCACCGTGCCGCCGCCGGTGACCAGCGCCCCGCCCCCGCCGCCCGCCCCTCCCGCGACGCCCCCCGCCCCGGTCCGCCTGACCAAGGTGACGCTCACCAAGGAGGCCCCGGCGGTCTCGCTCACCAAACAGGGCGGCACATCCGGCGCCATGCGCGTGAACCTCAACTGGGAGGTGCACAAGCAGTTCAAGGGGTGGGGCAGCAAACTGGGCCGGGCCGTCGCCATGCACGCGGACCTCGACCTCGACCTGTGCGCCCTGTTCGAACTCTCCGACGGCAGCAAGGGAGTCGTCCAGGCGCTCGGCAACGCCTTCGGCTCCCTGCACCAGCCGCCCTTCATCCACCTCGACGGCGACGACCGCACCGGCGCCGTCAGCAGCGGCGAGAACCTGACCGTCAACCTCGACCACAAGCAGTACTTCCGGCGCATCCTCATCTTCGTCACCATCTACGAGGGCGCCCGCTCCTTCGCCGATCTCCATGCGACGGTCACCCTCCAGCCGCAGCACGGCGCGCCCATCGACTTCTCCCTCGACGAGTGCACCGTCCCCTCCACCGTCTGCGCACTGGCCCTCATCACCAACCAGGGAGGCGATCTCATCGTCCAGCGCGAGGCCCGCTACCTCGTGCCCGAACGCGGAGTGAGCCCGCAGCGTACGGTCGACTACGCCTACGGGTGGGGGATGAACTGGACCCCCGGCCGGAAGTAGCCGCGCTACCCCTCGTCGGGGACCGGCTCCGGGCGTGCGTAGGTGCGGCCCTTCCAGGCCGCACCTCGCCCCTGGTGGTGCCGCACCGCGGAGTCCACCGTCATGAGCAGATACAGGAACGCGGTGAACGGCAGCAGCGGAGCGAGCCGCAGGGGCTGACCGTAGTAGCGGAGCATCGGCAGGTACGTCACCGTCATCAGCAGCCAGGCGAGGCCGCCCAGGAGCGCCGTCACCGGGTCCCGGGTCAGCAGCCCGGCCAGGAGCGCGACGGGCGGCAGGAGATACACCAGGGCGAGGCCGAGGACCGTGCCGGCCAGCAGCAGCGGGCTGTGCAGCAACTGGGCGTAGGCGCTGCGCGCGACCATGTGCCACAGGTCGCGCAGCCGGGGGTAGGGCCGCACGCTGTCGACCCGCTCCGCCAGCCCCAGCCAGATCCGCCCGCCGCTCCTCTTCACCGCCCTCGCCAGGGCCACGTCGTCGATGACCGCCTGCCGGATCGCCTCCGGGATCCGCGCCCGCTCGACGGCCTCGGTGCGCAGCAGCACACAGCCACCGGCCGCCGCGGCCGTGCGCGAACCCCGGACGCCGATCCACCGGAACGGATACAGCTGGGCGAAGAAGTAGACGAAGGCCGGCACGACCAGCCGCTCCCACGGGCTCTCGGCACGCAGCCGCGCCATCTGGGAGACCAGGTCGAATCCGCCGGTACGGGCGGCCGCCACCAGGGCGCGCAGGCTGTCCGGCCGGTGCGCGATGTCCGCGTCCGTCAGCAGCAGGAACTCCGGACCCCGCACGCGTGCCAGCTCGATCCCGTGCCGTACGGCCCAGAGCTTGCCCGTCCAGCCGGGGGGCGGCTCCCCGGGCGAGGACACCGTCAGGGCCGGCCCGCCGTGCCGCCGGGCCAGGTCGCGGGCCAGGTCACCGGTGCCGTCCGAGCTGCCGTCGTCGACCAGGAAGATCTCCGCCCGGCCGGGATAGTCCTGGACCAGCAGCGACGGCAGGCTCTCGGGCAGTACGCCGGCCTCGTCGCGGGCGGGGACGACGACACAGACGTACGGCCAGTCGTCGGGATCCCGGCGCGGGGGCAGACGCACATCAGTGCGCCAGAAGAAGCCCTGGCCGAGCAGCAGCCACAACCAGGCGGCGAGTGATCCGGCGGCGGTCCACGCGATGGCGCTCACATCCGCAGTCTGCCCCACGGCGGCGGCCGTACCGAGGCCATCGTCTATCGTGGCCGGGTGAAGATCGCGCTCATGGACTCCGGTATCGGTCTGCTCCCCGCCGCCGCCGCGGTACGGCGGCTGCGGCCCGACGCGGATCTCGTGATCTCCTCCGACCCCGACGGCATGCCCTGGGGCCCGCGCACGCCACAGGACCTCACCGAGCGCGCCCTCGCCGTCGCGACGGCGGCCGCCGCCCACGCGCCCGACGCCCTGATCGTCGGCTGCAACACCGCCTCCGTCCACGCCCTGCCCGCCCTGCGCGCCCTCCTCGAACCCGGCCTGCCGGTCATCGGCACCGTCCCGGCGATCAAGCCCGCCGCGTCCGGCGGCGGCCCCTTCACCATCTGGGCCACACCCGCCACCACGGGCAGCCCCTACCAGCGCGGCCTCATCGAGGAGTTCGCCGACGGCGTCGCGGTCACCGAAGTGCCCTGCTGGGGCCTGGCCGAGGCGGTGGAGCACGCGGACGACGCGGCGATCGACGCCGCGATCGCCGCGGCCGCCGCCCTCACCCCCGACGACGTGACGACCGTCGTCCTCGGCTGCACCCACTACGAACTGGTCGCCGAACGCATCCGCGCGGCCGTCCAGCAGCCCGGCCGCCCGCCGCTCGTGCTGCACGGTTCCGCCGGCGCCGTGGCCGCCCAGGCGCTGCGCCGCATCGGCGAGCTGCCCAAGCCCGAGGCGGACTGGACCGGGGCGACGCTGACCGTCATCCTCAGCGGCCGTGAGGGCGGGCTGCCCGCCCCGGCCCTGGCCTACGCCGAGGGCGCCCTCCTGCGGACGACCGCTCCCGTACCGGCCGCCCCACCGCAGCAGTGACGTTCCGCGACGCGGAGCAGTGACCGTCCGCGACCAGGTGCCCGCGCTGCGGAACCTGAGTAGGCTCAAAGCCATGAGGGACCACCCCCACGGTGAGACGGGTACCCCTGCGGGCCCGGGCTCCGAGGTCTGGACCGGCCGCGCGACCAACCGCGGCCAGTGGCTGCTGGCGCTCGGCGGCGCCGCGTTCATGGCACTGGGCATCGAACTCGCGGTCGACTCGGCGTGGACGTCCGGTACGGCCCCGCTCGTCATGGCCGTCGTCGGCTGCATCGCGGCCGGACTGCTCGTCCTCTTCGGCACCCTCGCGTTCGTGCACGTCTCCGTGCGGGTCGACGACGAGTGCCTGGAGGTCCGCTGCGGCCACATCGGCGTGCCCCGCCGCCGTATCCCGCTCTCCCAGGTCGCCGAAGCCGACTTCGCCGCCTGCGTCACTCCCCACCAGTGGGGCGGCTGGGGCTATCGCTGGCGGCCCGAGAAGGGCACCGCCGTCGTCGTGCGACGCGGGGAGGCCGTGGTGCTGCGCCTCTGGGACGGCCACACGTTCACGATCACCGTGGACGACGCGGAGTCGGCCGTCCGGGTCATCCGTGCCCGGCTGAGCCCGAAGGCGTCCGGTGCCGCCCGCTGACCACCCTGTTCCTCGCAGGCACCCCCTGCTGTTCTAGCGGTCCTAGCGGTCCTAGCGGTCCTAGCGGTCCTAGCGGTCCTGGCGGTCCTCGGGGCCGGCCGCGCCGAGGCCGTCGTCCTCGTCCGTCAGGGGCCGGGCCGTCGCCAGGCCCGCCAGCAGGCCCGCGCCCGCCGTCACCGTCGTGAAGCTCAGCGCGTTGCCGACCGAGGCGATCGCGGCCAGCGCGGTCAGGGCCGCGCCGGCGGTGAGGACGACCGGAGTGGATCGCGGGGCCCGCCACAGCACGTACAGGAGCCAGCCGAACACGGCGGCGAGCAGGGCGACCCCGACGAGACCCTGCTCGGCCGCGAGCTGCAGCGGAGCCGAGTGGGGCCGGTCGTCGGACGGCAGCGACAGGGCCACCGTCGGGCTCAGGTCCCCGAAGCGGCCCGGCCCCGTGCCCAGCAGCGGTTCGTCGTGGGCCAGGCCGAGCGCGTCGTGCCACAGCAGCACCCGGTGCGCAGTGAGCTGCCCCTCCAGGGAGTCGGTCGGTCCGGCCGGCAGTGCGTCCTCGGCGATCGCCCAGACCGTCGCCGTCACCAGGACCGTGCCGGCCGCGAGCCCCGCGAGCCCCAGGCCCCGGTGGCGCATCCGGTCAGCCGCGAGCGAGCACAGCAGCACTCCGACACACGCGGCGACACCGGTGGTGGACCCGAGCACGGCCGCCGTCACCGCGATGCCGCAGGCCAGCAGCCGCAGGGCCAGCCGTGGCCCCGGGGAGCGCGCCGCCCACGCGGCGCAGCAGGCGGCGCCCGCGGACAGGGCCAGCAGGGCCGCGGTCGCACCGGTGTGCCCGAGCGGCGGGATCAGCGGCGAGCCCGCCACGGTGTGCGGGGCCGTGACCGCCAGACCGAAGCCGACCAGCGCCGCGGCGGACGGTGCCAGCACCGGAAGCAGCGACCCGCAGATCCGGCCCGCCGCATAGCCGGCCGCCACGGCGAGCACCGCGAGCAGCACCCCCTCCGGACGGCCGCCCCGCGCCGCCGCCGTGGTGAGCGACCAGGCCGCGCACGCCCCCAGCAGCAGCACACCCGTGACGTCGGAGACGTTCCGTCTCTCGTGTGCGGCCGGCGCTCCGGCCGCGGACCGCGTCCTCATGGACCCCAACCCGTCGCCCCCCGACGCCTCTCACCTGTGACGGGCCCCGACCGCCCGGACTCGTCCGGCCGCACGTCAGAGGCTCGCGCACACCGTAACGGGTGATGCGCCGGTTTGTGGACGAGTTGTGCAGGAACGTTGCGGCCGGGATACGACAAAAGCCTCACCCGGGACGCCCGGGCCACGCTGTCGGCGCCGGGGTGACGCGCCGTACACTCCCCGAGTGACCGTCACCGCCACTCCCGTAGACGAGCCGGAACAGCTCGAACCCCAGGCCACGCCCGTATCCCGGGTGTCCCGATGGGGCGCCCGGCTCCTTCCGGCCGCCGCCGCGGCGCTCTCCGGGGTGCTGCTCTACGTCAGCTTCCCGCCCCGGACCCTGTGGTGGCTGGCCCTGCCGGCCTTCGCCGTCTTCGGCTGGGTGCTGCGCGGCCGCGGCTGGAAGGCGGGCCTCGGCCTGGGCTACCTCTTCGGCCTCGGATTCCTGCTTCCGCTGCTGGTGTGGACCGGGGTGGAGGTGGGCCCCGGGCCATGGCTCGCGCTCGTCGTGATCGAGGCGGTGTTCGTGGCGCTCGTCGGCGCGGGTGTCGCCGTCGTCTCGAAGCTGCCGGGCTGGCCGGTGTGGGCCGCCGCGGTGTGGGCCGCCGGTGAGGCGGCACGCGCGCGTGCCCCGTTCCACGGCTTCCCCTGGGGCAAGATCGCCTTCGGGCAGGCGGACGGTGTCTTCCTGCCGCTGGCCGCGCTCGGCGGCACACCCGTGCTCGGCTTCGCAGTCGTGCTGTGCGGGTTCGGGCTGTGCGAGGCGGTCCGGCTGCTCGTCGCGAACCGGCGCACCGGCGAGGCCGTTCGCCGGGGCACCGCCGCCGTGGCCGCGCTCTCCGTGGCCGTCCCCCTGGCCGGCGCCCTCGCGTCCCGGGCCCTGGTGAGCGACGAGGCCGAGGACGGCACGGCGACCGTGGCGGTCATCCAGGGCAACGTGCCGCGCCTGGGGCTCGACTTCAACGCCCAGCGGCGGGCCGTGCTCGACTACCACGCCAAGGAGACGGAGCGGCTGGCCGCCGAGGTGAAGGCGGGCAAGGCCGCCCGGCCGGACTTCGTGCTCTGGCCGGAGAACTCCTCCGACATCGACCCCTTCGCCAACGCCGACGCCCGCGCGGTGATCGAGCGGGCGGCCACCGCCATCGGCGCCCCCATCTCCGTCGGCGGTGTCGTCGAGCGGGACGGCAGGCTCTACAACGAGCAGATCCTCTGGGACCCGGAGAAGGGCCCCGTCGACACCTACGACAAGCGGCAGATCCAGCCCTTCGGCGAGTACCTGCCGCTGCGGTCGCTGATCGGCGTCATCAACAGCGAGTGGACGTCCATGGTCCGCCAGGACTTCAGCCGGGGCACGGAGCCCGGCGTGTTCACCATGCACGGTGCCGAGGTCGGCCTCGTCACCTGCTATGAGGCGGCCTTCGACTGGGCCGTGCGCTCCGAGGTCACCGACGGCGCCCAGCTGATCTCCGTGCCGAGCAACAACGCGACCTTCGACCGCAGCGAGATGACCTACCAGCAGCTCGCCATGTCCCGGGTCCGCGCCGTCGAGCACAGCCGCACCGTCACGGTGCCGGTGACCAGCGGCGTCAGCGCCATCATCATGCCGGACGGCAGGATCACCCAGAAGACGGGCATGTTCGTCCCGGACTCGCTGGTCCAGAAGGTGCCGCTGCGCTCCTCGCAGACGCCCGCCACCCGGTTCGGCATCGCGCCCGAGATGCTTCTGGTGCTGGTCGCGGCCGGTGGGCTCGGCTGGGCGATCGGGGCCGGTGTGCGCGGGAGGCGCGCCGGTGGCGTGTAGCCGTACGCCTCGCGTGCGCGTGCCGTAACGGCGGGAGTGAGGGAACCGGCCCGTTAGGGTCGGCTCCATGGCTACCCCTGACTTCATCCGCACACTGCGTGCCTCCGCCGGCAACCAGCTGCTCTGGCTCCCCGGAGTCACCGCCCTCGTCTTCGACGACGAGGGCAGAGTGCTGCTGGGCCGCCGGTCCGACACCGGCAGGTGGGCGCTGATCGGCGGTATCCCGGACCCGGGGGAGCAGCCGGCGGCCTGCGCCGTGCGGGAGGTCTACGAGGAGACGGCGGTGCGCTGCGTGGCCGAACGGATCGTCCTCGTCCAGGCGCTGGACCCGGTGCGGTACGACAACGGTGACGTCTGCCAGTACATGGACACCACGTTCTACTGCCGGGCCGTCGGCGGCGAGGCCCGGGTCAACGACGACGAGTCACTGGACGTCGGCTGGTTCTCGCTGGACGCCCTGCCGGACCTGAACGAGTTCGCGCTGTTCCGGATCAAGCAGGCGATGTCCGACACGGTCACCTGGTTCGACCCCACGGCCTGAGGCCGGATCCCACCGGGCCCGGTGGGATCCGTGGCCCGGTGTGCCCCACGGTCAGGCGGTGGGGCGTACGAAGACCGGTTTGAGGTGCTTCTCCGGGAGCGCGTCCGGGAGCTGCTCCCAGTCGAGGACGTGGGAGACGACCCGGGCGGGGTCGACCTTTCCGGAGCGGGCCAGTTCGCCAATCTCCTATGACGATCGTTATAGCGAGACCGTACACCGCCCAGGGGGGCACTCCGGCGGTGCGGGGCGGTGGGCGGGGGTTCGTTTTCGGCCGGGAATCGCGGTAAGGTCGCCCTAAGTGGACATCTGTCCGTCAGTGCCGGGCGTGCGTCAGGAAGGACGGGCGAGTGGTGTCGGCCAGTGAGGTTCCCCAGCGGTCCGACGCACAGCGCAATCGTGAGCGCATCCTCAAGACGGCGCTGGCCGAGCTGTCGCGGTCCGCGGACGTCCCGCTCAGTACGATCGCCAAGAAGGCGGGCGTGGGGCAGGGCACCTTCTACCGCAACTTTCCCAGCCGCGAGGCACTCGTCCTGGAGGTCCATCGCCAGGAGGTGCAGGAACTCGTGGACGGCGCGGCCGAGTTGCTCCGGACGCTGGAGCCCGACCGGGCGCTGCGCGCGTGGCTGGACCACCTCGCCCGCTACGCCACCGCCAAGGCCGGCCTGGCCGACGCGCTGCGCCGGGCCACCGCCGCGACGGGCGGCCCGGCGAAACCCGGCTCCTCGCTCCTGGTCGCCGCGATCGAACGCCTGCTGCAGGCCAACCACGACGCCGGAACCATCCGCCCGGACATCACCGCCGACGACTTCGTCCTCGCCATCGCCGGCGTCTGGCAGCTCGATCCCGAGGGCGACTGGCACCCGCGCGCGGCCCGCCTGTTCGACCTCGTCATGCGCGGCCTGCGCACGGGGGCATCCGGCCGGGGGTGAGGCGTCCGAGCCCGTCGGCCGTCAGCGCCTCACTCGTTGGCAGGGTGACCAGTCCGATCACCAGCGTCTGGAGCCCGCGCCGCCGTACCGCCGCCCGCGCGGCCCGCCACACGGCCCTCATGCGGTCGGCTCCAGGGCGTGCTCACCGGTGACCCGACCGTCGGTGAACTCGACGAGGCGACTGGCGCAGCGCGCCCAGGCCGTCGTGATCGCGTACGAGAAGGGTCTGGTCAGGGCGGGTGGCGCCTGAGGCGGGCCAGGAGCGCCGTGCCCCGGCGCGGGTGATCGCGGTCGGGAACGAAGATCGGGTCAGAATCGTTCACGTGCTGCACACCTACTGAAGGAGCAAGCCCGTGTCCGCCAGACAGACGGACTCCCCGGGGCACAGTCCCCGACCACCTCGCCGAACCTCGGCTGATCGATCCGATCGCGGCACGCGACGGGGTGGTGCTCGATGAGTGCCGTGAACGCCGTACTGGGCCTGCTGGCCGTCCTCGTCCTCACCGCCGGCACCGGCTATTTCGTCGCCCAGGAGTTCGCCTACGTCTCCGCCGACCGGCTCGCCCTCGCCCGTGAGGCGGCGGCGGGCGACCGGCGGGCCGCCCGTGCCCTGACCGTGCTGGAGCGGCTGTCGTTCATGCTGTCCGGTGCGCAGCTGGGCATCACCGTCACCGGTCTGGTCGTCGGCTTCATCGCCGAACCGTCCGTCTCCGCGTTGCTCGAACCGGCCCTCACCGGCGTCGGCGTCCCGCAGGGCGCGGTCGGCGGGATCTCCGTCGTCCTCGCGTTCACGGCGGCCACCGTCGTCCAGATGGTCCTCGGCGAACTGGCACCGAAGAACCTCGCGCTGGCCGTCCCCGAGCGGCTGGCGAAGTCCCTGGCAGCCTCCACGCTCGCCTATCTCAAGGTCGTGGGCCCGCTCGTGCACGTCTTCGACGGCGCGGCCAACCGCCTGCTGCGCAAGGTGGGCATCGAGCCCGTCGAGGAACTGCACCACGGCGCGACACTGGAGGAACTGGGCCACCTCATCGGTGAGTCCCACGAGCAGG
This sequence comes from Streptomyces sp. NPDC057438, assembly GCF_042802995.1. Classification (NCBI taxonomy): domain Bacteria; kingdom Bacillati; phylum Actinomycetota; class Actinomycetes; order Kitasatosporales; family Streptomycetaceae; genus Streptomyces; species Streptomyces sp. NPDC057438. The sequence continues at coordinate 19,754 of NZ_JBHVDD010000023.1, read as the reverse complement.
GCGAACTGCCCAAGGACACCGCCGAACTGCTCGACCACGCCCTGGAGTTCTCCGAGCGGACCCTCGACGAGGTGATGGTGCCACGGGTGGCCGCCGTCTTCGTGCGCGAGGACGCCTCCGCCGCCGAGGCCGTGGCACTGATCGCGCGGCACGGTCACTCGAACTACCCGGTGCTCGGCGACCACCCGGACGACGTCACCGGCGTCCTCGGTGTGCGCGAGCTGATGCGACTGCCCGCCGGACCCCTCACCGCCACCACCGCCGGAGCCCTCGCCCGCCGCCCGCTGCTGCTGCCGGACACCCTGCCGCTGCCGGACGCCGTGACGCGGATGCGTGAGCAGGACGACGAGTTCGCCGTGGTCCTGGACGAGCACGGTGGCCTCGCCGGCATCGTCACCTACGAGGACATCGCCGAGGAACTGGTGGGCGACATCGCCGACGAGTCCGACACCGTCACCGAACTCGCGGTCGCCGACGGCACGGGCTGGCTGGTGGACGCCGGGCGCCGCCTCGACGAGGTCGCCGACGCCACCGGTGTCGACCTGCCCGAGGAGGAGGACTACGACACCGTCGCCGGACTGGTCGTGGACCGCCTCGGCCGCTTCCCGGCCATCGGCGACCGGCTCGCCGTCGACCTGCCCGACGGCGGGCGCGCCGTCATCGACGTCACCACGCTCGACCGGCACGTACCGGGCCGGGTCCGCCTGGAGCGGCTGCCCGTGCGCGAGCGCGAGGAGGAACAGGCATGAGCTTCCCCATGGCACTCCTCGTCACCGTCGTGCTGCTGATCGGCAGCGGGTTCTTCGTCGCCGCCGAGTTCGCGCTCGTCGCCGCCAAACGCCACCGTATGGAACAGGCGGCGGCCACCGGACAGCGCGGCGCCAGAGCCGCCCTCGCCGGGATGCGCGAGCTGTCCCTGATGCTGGCCGGCGCCCAACTCGGCATCACCGTCTGCACCCTGGGCCTCGGCTCCGTCTCCAAGCCCGCCATCTCGCACGAACTCGACCCCCTCCTGAACGACCTGGGCCTGCCCAGCGCCCTCAGCTACGGTGTCGCGTTCCTCGTCGCCATGGTGGTCGTGGTGTTCCTGCACATGGTGGTCGGCGAGATGGCGCCCAAGTCCTGGGCCATCGCCCACCCCGAGCGCTCCGCGATGCTGCTGTCCCCGCCCTTCCGGGCCGTGGTCAGGGCCGTACGGCCGCTGATCGGGGTGCTCAACCGGGTCAGCAACGCCCTCGTACGGCTGTGCAGGGTCACCCCGCGCGACGAACTGGCCTCCGTGCACAACCGCGAGCAGCTCACGCATCTCGTCGAGGAGTCCCAGCGCCTCGGGCTGATCAGCGAGGTCGACTCCGAACTCATCACCCGCTCACTGACGGAGCCCGCGACCCCGGTGAGCGACCTCGTGGTCCCGGCCGCCGAGATCACCGCGGTCGACGCGGACGCCGACGTCGAGGCGGTCCTGCGCGCCGCCGCCGCGCACGACCGCACCCGCCTGCTCGTCCGCGACGGGGACACCACCGTCCTCGGCTCGATCCACGCCCGCGACGCGCTGGTCGCCCGGGCGAAGGGCCGCGCGGTCACGGCACGGGCCCTCGCCCGGCCGGTACCGGATCTGCCGGACGACGCGACCGTGGCCGACGCGATCGACGTCCTGCGCCGGCACCGCGCCACCCTCGCCGTCGTCCACGACGGTTCGGGCCGCCTGACCGGCCTGGTCACCCTGGACGACCTCCTGGCGCGCTATCTGCAACCCCGGGCGGCCTGACCGGCCGCCCCCGGCGCACCACGCGTGGACAGTGCTGTAGAAGTCTCCTGGAGCGTGATCGTTCCAACGGTCCCGCCGGCCGCCCCGGCCGGCGGGACGTCGCGCTGCGCGAAGGAGCAGGTACAGCAGGATGACCGACCCGCACGACCGTACGACCACGAGCCGGCGGCCCCTCCGCCGGGCGCTCGCGGAACGGGCCCGCGCCGTCACGGAGGCCCGCTGGTTCGGCGTCACCGTGTTCGCCCTGATCCTCGCCAACGCGGCGCTGCTGGGCGTGGAGACGTACAGCGCGCTGGTGGCGGGCTGGGGCACCTGGTTACGCCTCGCCGAGCACGCCTTCCTCGTCGCCTTCACCGCGGAGATACTCGTGCGTGCCTGTGCGCACGCCGACCGCCCCCGTGACTTCCTGCGCGACCCGTGGAACCTGTTCGACCTGGCCGTCGTGGTCTCCGCCTTCCTCCCCTTCGCCCGCGACAACGGCACCGTCCTGCGGCTGCTGCGCCTGGCCCGCGTCCTGCGCACCGCCCGCTTCCTGCCCCAGCTGCGCGTCTTCATGGTCGCCGTGGGCCGCAGCCTGCCCGGCACCTTCAGCTTCCTTCTCGTCGGCGCCCTGCTGCTGTACGTCTACGCCATGGTCGGCTGGGTGTTCTTCGCCGCGCACGACCCCGAGCACTTCGGCTCCCTCGGCCGGGCCGTCCTCACCCTCTTCCTCCTGATGACCCTGGACGGCCTCGGCGACGCCGTCCGCGCCGGCCTGGAGATCTCCCGGTGGAGCATCGTCTACTACGCCTCCTACGTCCTCTTCGCCTCCTTCGTCCTCGTCAACGTCCTCATCGGCGTCGTCATCAGCTCCCTCGACGAGGCCCGCGAGATGGAACGGGAAGAGGAGAGGACTCGCGCGCAGGCGGAAACGGCGCGCGTGCAGGAGGAGAGGCTCCGTTCGCCGGGTCCGGCGTGCCCGGCCGCAGAGGGGCGCACCACCGCCGCCGCGGACGAACTCCGCCTCCGCATCCTGGCCGCCCGGCAGGCCCTCGACGCCCTCGAATCGAGCCTGGGGCAGCACCGTCCGCCGATCCCTCACCAACCCGCGGAGGAACCGGTGCCGGAGCCGTCGGGCCGGGTCTGAGCGACGCGCCCGTCCCGGTCGGGGGAAGACCGGGGCGGGCGCGTCGGGCGGGGGCAACCCGCGGTCAGGTGCCGGAGGCCGCCGGCTGCCAGGTGGCCTGGACCAGCGCGCGTTCGGTGGCGGCCAGGTACACCGCGGTGGCGAGCCAGGCGCGGGCGTAGGGGGCCGGGTCGGGATCGGTGACGCGGCCGAAGACATCCCGGGAGCGGCGGTCGGCCTCCGCGGTGAGCGCGCTCGACAGGTCGGCCGCCGCGTGGAACCCGCTGCGCCGCAGGGCCGCGCCCGCTCCGTTCCGGTCGCCGTCGCGGGCCGGCTCGGCGACCGCGCGGCGGCCCCCGGAGACCGCGACCTCGACCAGTCGGCGCAGCCTCCACAGCGGAGCCTCGGCCAGCGGGTCGGCCGGGACGCCGACGGGGCCGTCCGGGGCCGGCAGGCTGTCCGGCGGCGGGAAGTGCGCGCCCCGGAGGCGGTCGTAACCCAGGTCGGCGTGGCCCTGCCAGTCGTCCGGCAGCCGCAGGGTGGCTTCCGTGTCCGGGGCCGGGCCGACCGCGAGGGGGCTGAGCGTGGCGGCACGGTCGGGTTCGAGCCGCCCGAGCACGCGCAGCCGCAGACCGGGCCGGGCGGCGAGCTGACGGAAGTTGTCGGTGTGCGCGAGGTCCGGGTGGCTGTTCGCCGGAGTCAGCCGGACGAGGAGCCCGTCGCCCGCCGGGGCCCCGGCGGGCGACACCTCGCGGGCGAGCAGATGATCGCCCGCCGCCCCGACGAGGACCAGGTCGCAGCCGATCAGCCGGCGGGCCGCCTGTTCGGCCTGTTCCGGGTCGGTTCCGGTGGTGACCGCGAGCCGTTCGGCGACCGCCTCGGCCAGAGGGCGGGCGAAGAGGGAGGCGAGCGGTCCCGACGTCCAGGACAGGCCGGTGAGCGGAGTGGCCCGCACGCCCTTGCCGGAGCCGAGGCGGCCGTCCGGGGAGAGCGTGGCCCCGGCGACCAGCAGCCCGCCACGGGAGAGCCGGGCGTGGTCGAGGGCCCCGGAGCCGAGAGCGACGGAGGCCGTACCGGCACCCCGGGCGCGGGCCGGGCCACCCGGTTTGACGTCGGCGATCGAGAACCAGTCACCCTCGTCGGAGACGAGGTGGGTGACGACACCGCCGTAGCCGGTGGCCGAGATCACCGGCTCCCGGCACACCCCGTGCACCCGCAGGCTGCCGCCCGGCCGGTAGGCGCGGCGGGCGGTGCCGACCAGGGCCGGATCCGGGTCCGCCGCCGACAGCAGGCCGGTGGTGAGCAGCAGCTCACGCACGTTGGCGACGAGGTCGGCCAGCCGGTGGCCCTCGTGCCGGGCACGTGCGCCGCGTAGTCCGCGCACCACCCGCAGGGCGGCCGCCTCGGCGCGGTGCAGCCCCGCGAGCCGCGCGGTGTGCGCGGCCCGCAGCAACTCCGCCTGCGGCACCGCGCCCGCGGCCGGGACCCCGGCGGCGAGCACGGCCGCGGTGGCGGCCCAGAGCCCTGCCGCGGCGGCCGTCTGGGCAGAGGTGGGGGGCGTGGCCCGCGCGACGCCGGCGGCAGCGGGGGCGGGGGGCGTTCCCGTGGTGCTCGCGGTGCTGTCGGCTGCCGTGGAGCCGTCGGGGCTCGTGGCGTTGGTCGGCTCGGTGGCGCCGGCGACGGCCGGGTCCCCCGTTCCGGTGTCCGTTCCGGTGTCCGTTCCGGTGTCCGTTTCGGTGTCCGCTCCGGCCGCGTCCCCGTTCGTGCCCGCTGCCTCGGCGTCGGCCACCGGGCAGGCGCTCAGCACCGCGGCGCGGTGCAGGCAGCGGGGGGCGAGCAGACAGCTGCACACCGCCCGCTCGGCCTCGGTCACCGCACCGGAGGGTCCGGGAGTGAGCGTCACCTCGGCGTCCTCGCCGCACCGGACGCGCAGGGCACCGCCGTCGGCCGTGACGGGCACGGCCGCGTACGTCTCGATCGCGGCGTCCAGCTTCTTGCGCAGCCGTGAGGTCAGACTCTCGACGGCGGCGGCCACCACATCGGGCGCCGCCGGGGGCAGTTCGGCGTTCATCGGGTCTCTCCGCGGAGGCGGTCGCCCACCCAGCGGGCGAGGGCGAGGGGACTGAGGGCGGCGACCGGCATCCCGGCCGCGACGAGCTGCTGGGCGACCGGCACCGAATAGCGCGGGGTGCCGGTGTCGTCCAGGGCGGCGCAGCCCATCAGATGAACCCCGGAACCCGCGAGGGCCCGTACCTCGCCGAGCAGCCCGCCCAGCGGGCAGCCCTCCTCGAAGTCGCTCACGACCACCACCAGGGTCCGGCTGGGCACGGTCACCAGGGAACGGGCGTGGGCCATCCCGGCGGCGATATGGGTGCCGCCGCCGACCCGCACCTCCAGCAGCAGCGACAACGGGTCGTCGACCCGGTCGGTCAGATCGATCACGTCGGTCGAGAAGGCCAGGAAATGCGTCGACAGCGTGGGGACACCGCCCAGCACGGCCGCGGTCAGCGCCGACCAGATCACCGAGGCCTCCATGGACCCGGACACGTCGACGACGAGGACCAGCCGCCAGTCCGCCTCCTTGCGGGACCGGGTGCTGAACACCGGCCGCTCCGGCACCACCACGGTCCGGCCGTCCGCCGTCCGGTGCGTGTGGGCCAGGTTGGCCCGCAGGGTGCGCGGCAGGTCGAGCCGGCCGCCGGGACGGCGGGTCGGGCGCGGGGTGGCCAGACCCGTGAGCGCGGGGCGCATCCGGGTGGCCAGCTCCTTCGCCAGCTCGTCGACGAGACGCCGGACCAGCGGACGCAGCCTGGCGAGCTGCTGCTCCGGCATCCCTCCGGCGAGGGACAGCACGGAGGTGAGCAGATCGACCGAAGGGCGGACGGCCTTGGGGTCCAGCTCGGCCAGGACGTCCGTACGGCCCTGGTCGGCGGCCCGGGCCAGCACTTCTTCGCGGACCTCCGCGCCGAACAGAGCGTCCAGCTCCTCGGCCCACTCCCGGGCCGTGGGGAACGACGTGTCCTGGCCGCCGGCCCGGCTCTGGCCGCCCTCCCGTCCCAGATCCGAGGAGCCCTCGCCCCGGCCGCTGCCGTACAGCTCGTCGAGGGCGTGCGCGTAACGGCGGGCACCCTGCGGCAGCTTCTCGCTCTCCCGGCCGAGGAGCAGCCGCCAGCGGTCGGTGGGGGAGAGGCGGAGGGGGCCGGGCGCCTCGGGGCCGGGCACCGTGGCTTCGGCGGCCCCCATGACCCCGGACCCGACGGCGGCGTTCGGTCCGGCCGGGGCGACCGAGGTCTCCGGGACGGCGGCGCCGTCCACGCCCCCGGGCCGCTCCACCGGGCCGGTGCGGGTGGGCAGCCGCACCCGCAGCCGGTCGACGGCCGCCAGGCCCGCCCTGTCGGCCGCCGTCCACAGCGCGAGGAGGGCCGGTGACGCCCCGAGCGACAGGTCCAGCCGGTCGCCGAGGCGCTCGGTCACGGTGTCGAGGAGACGGTCGCGGCCGGCCGGGGTGAGCGTGTCGAAACCGCCGCGCAGCGCGGGCAACCGGTCCAGGAAGCCCTGGTCGGTGAGCGTGTCGATACGGTCGAGCAGGGGGTCCAGCGCGGTCGGCGCGGACTGCAGGAGCGGGGCGGCGCCGCTGAGCAGGCCGCTGAGACGGCGGGCCAGCGCCAGCCTGCTGTCGGGGCCGGTGGCCGTGTCGATCCAGCCCGCGGCACGCGCCCCGAGGGTGTCGGCGGCGTCCAGGTCGAGCAGGACGCGGGCGGCCAGCGCAGCACCCTGCACCAGCGGGGAGCCGGTGCGCGCGAGGGTGGCCAGGGCGTCGTCCATGCGCAGCCCGAGGCGGTGTTCGCCGGCCCGTGAGGCGAGAGCGACGAGCGCGGCCGCGTCCTCCGGCCGGTCGCTGCCCGCGAGGCCGGGCAGCGCGCGGACGGCTGCCTCCAGGAGGTCGACGGCCAGTTCGGCGGCCGACCGTCTGCCCTCGGCGGTGGTGCCGGGCAGATGACCCCGGCGCAGCGCCTCCAACAGGTCCAGCGCTTCGAGGAGTTCGGGAAGCGTGGCCGCCGCCGGGAGTACGGCGGCGGCGTCGGCCAGCCGGTCGGCGACCAGCGCGGGCAGGTCGCAGCGGGCCGCCGCGCGGAGCCCGGCGAGCACCAGGGCGCAGGTGGGCCCGCCGTCCGCCGACTCCCGGCGGAAGGTCTCCCGCAGGGTGCCCTCGGCGGCCAGGGCCGGGGTCACGCCCCGGATCCCGGCCAGGTCCAGCCGTACCGGAACCGCGGGCGTCCACGACAGCCGCCACCGGGTGGTGAGCGCCGTACCGTCGCCCGTGCCGGCCACCTCCATGGCCTGGCCGTAGCCCGCGCCGCACACCGCGAGGCGCTGGAGCAGGGTCTCGCGGCGGCTGTCGAGCGCAGAGCGGAGCGGGTCCAGGCGCAGTTCGCGCGAGGCGGGGTCGTCCGGGCCGGGCAGTCGCAGCGCGGTCAGCTCCGCCTCCACCGACGGACCGAGACCGGACCGCGGTGTGCCCGGCGCGATCCGCCCCCGGTCGGTGCCGACCAGGACCACTTCGAGCGCCCGGGCCAGGGCCCGGCCCCGGCCGAGGGGCTCGCCCTGGCCCATGACGGTCGTCAGCGCCTCCAGGACCTCGCCCCGGCCGGGGGCCGTCAGCCCCCGGATGCTGGCCAGGTCGCACGCCATCCGCAGGGTCTCGGTGGCCTCCCCGGTGCCCGCGGTGTGCCCGGCGGCGCGCAGCTCCCGGCACACGTCGGTGATCGCCCGCGCGGCGGCGTTCCTCAGCAGCCCGGGGTCGCCCCCGGCTGTGAACACCGCCTGCTGCCAGCGCGGGTCCCGGATGCCGGCCGGGTACCCGGAACGGGAGTCCAGCAGGTCGAAGGCGTACGGAACGAGCGAGGTGACGACGGGCGGGTGCTCCGCGCCGAGCCGCGCTCCCCCGGACCGGCCGGCGGCGCCGGCCGCACGCGTGGCGGGCGCCCTGCTCTCCGCTTCGGCCGAGCCGGCCGCGGACGCGTCGGTGAGGGCTGGGGCGTGGAAGGCGCCGATCACGGCCGCGACCCGGCGGCCACCCGCTGCCGCGCGGGCGATGGTGTCCCGCATGTGGGTCTCGCGGGCCAGGTCCACGGACGGTACGCCGCCCGCCGACTCGGCATCGCGACGCAGTGCCCATCCCACGCCGAGCGCGGCACGGCGGATCGCCTCGGGGGCGCAGCCGGGGGCGAGCACCTCCACGGACCTGTCCCACAGGTCGTCCCCCTCGCGCCCCGTTCCGGCGGCGGTGAGCGCTGCCGCGAACGCGGTGGGCGGGGCGAGGGGAGCGGCGGCCTCGGCCACCACGCTCCGCGTGTCCGCGGCCGGGGCGGGGTCGTCCGCAGGCGTGGGGAGGCCGGCTGTGGGGCCGTCCGTGGGGCCGTCAGACGGACTGAGCGTGGGGGCGGCCTTCGGGTCGTCCGTGGGCGGTGCCGGACGGTCCGGACGCGGTCCGGTCGCTTCCGTGGCCGGGGCGCGACCGTCCGCGCTCCACGCCGGGTCCGACATCGGCAGGTCGCAGCAGATCACCTCCACCCCCCGCTCCCGCGCCCAGCGGAGCGCGGCGAGTTCGGGGGAGAAGTCGGCGAACGGGTAGAAGCCGAGCCGTCCGCCCTCGCCGGCCCCGGCCAGCGCGACCGGGGCGAGCGTGCCGGGGGCGGCGAGATGGGGCAGCCAGTGCTGGAAGTCGGCCGGCAGCTCCAGGCACACGACCTCGGCGCCCGAGGCGTCCAGCAGGGCGGGCACGGCCGCGGCGAGGGCCGGGCTGTGGTGCCGTACCCCGAGCAGGTACGGCGCGGCGGAGTCGGCGAGGGCCGTGACGGCCGCCCACGGGTCCTGAGTGGTCGTCACCGAAGGTTCTCCCGCAGGTCCCACAGGCGGCGCCACATCGCCGAGCCGTCCTCGGCGCGGCGCCGCACCGGACCGTCCCAGTAGCCGAGCAGCCGGGCGTGGTCGGCCGGGTCGTCCTTGCGGACCACACCCAGCAGGTGCCCGGGGACGAGGTCGAGGGCGTCCCCGCCGGGCAGATACGCGGCGGCCACCCCGAGCGAGGCCGCGACCTGCACGGCCTCGGCGGTGGACATCACCGTGCCGGGACGCTCCACGTCCCAGCCCTCGGCGGAGCGCCCTTCGCGCAGATCGCGGAAGACGGTCACCAGTACGTCGAGCACGGCGTCGTCCACGCCGAAGGCCGCGCCCGCCCGCTGCACGGCCGCCTCCGCCTGCCGCCGGACGAGGGCCGTCTCGGCGTCCACGTCCGCGATCGGGTGCACGGTCTCGAAGTTGAAGCGCCGCTTAAGCGCGGCCGACATCTCCGAGACGCCCCGGTCGCGCAGGTTGGCCGTGGCGATGACGGTGAACCCGGGCGCGGCCGGGACCTGGGCGTGGTCCGTGCCGGACAGCTCGGGCACGCTCACCCGGCGGTCGGACAGGATCGACACCAGGGCGTCCTGCACCTCGGGCAGGCAGCGGGTGATCTCCTCGACCCGCGCCACCCGGCCCGAGCGCATGGCGCCGAGCACCGGCGAGTCGACCAGTGCCTGCGGGCTCGGACCCTGGGCGAGCAGCAGGGCGTAGTTCCAGCCGTAGCGGAAGGCGTCCTCCGTTGTACCCGCGGTGCCCTGCACGGTCAGCGCGCTGGTGCCGCACACGGCGGCCGACAGCAGTTCGGAGAGCATCGACTTGGCCGTACCGGGCTCGCCGACCAGCAGCAGGCCCCGCTCACCGGCGAGGGTGACCACGCACCGCTCGACCAGGGCGCGTTCGCCGACGAACTTGGGCGCGATCACCAGCTTGTCGGGCAGCGTCTCGTGCGGCTCGGCCAGCTTCAGGGCGCCGCCGCCGCTGCCGCAGACGAAGGTGACCACGGAACGCGGGGTCAGCCGCCAGCCGGGCGGGCGGGGGCCCTGGTCGTGGGCGGCGAGGAAGTCGAGTTCGGTGGCGTGGCGCTCCTCGGCGGGCAGGGTCTGCCGGGCCGGGAGGGCCGTCGCCGTGTCGGTCGGGGTCATGGATGTCCTTGCTCGGTGGGTCGGTGGGTCGGTGGGTCGTTCTGGTGTGCCGGTGCCGGGGGCGCCCGGTGCGGGGCGCCCCGGGCCGGTCAGCGGCGGCGGCCCCGCCGCACCTTCAGTTCCTCGAACCGGGGCGCGTCGCCGTCCTGCACGCGCTGCCAGGCCCTGCGGTACAGCTCGGCGGCCGGTTCGGTCGGCACGATCACGCCGAACGTGGCGTGCTCGTCGCTCATCAGCTCGCCGAACAGCGGCAGCTTCCACCGCTCCAGCGGCAGTCGCGGTGCCTTCGGGTCGACCCAGGCGCCGGGCAGGAACAGCGACCGCCCGGCCCTGGTGCGGCTGGCCTCCACCACCAGCTCGCCCCCGGCCAGTTCGGCACGGGCCGCCCTGAGCCGGGCCGGCTTCCAGCCCGTCCAGCGGGCCGTCATGCGGTCGGTCGGGTCGGGCATGGCGAGCAGCATCAGGTAGAGCGTGGCGGCGTCCTCACCGATGCCGTACTCCTTAGCCGCCTCGGTCACCAGCTCGGGCACCGAACGGCTCGGGTCCTGCGGCCACCAGGTGCCGTCCGCGGCGCGCTCGCCGGCGAGCGGGGCGCCCGGGTCGTCGAGCAGGGCCGCGAACGACGCGGAGCGGGCCAGGCGCAGCGCCACCTCGGCCGTGTACGGCCGCTGATCGTCCACCCGCAGCGCCGGCAGGTACGGGTCCTGGCCGGCCTCGTCGAGCAGCGCGACCCGGATGCCCGGCGCCGGCTGGTCGTCGTGGGTGGCGAGGATGACGGCGCCGTACCGCTCGAAGCCCTCGCCGGTCTCGGTCGGTGTGCCGGCCGTCTTCCGGAACTGGGTGAGGCTGACGTACCGCCCGAGGTCGAGCACCAGCCCGGGGTGGGCGAGCCGCTCCCGTACGGCGGCGAGCGCGGCGGGCAGCGCGGCCCGGAGCGGATCGCCCGCGGGCAGGCGGTGGGCGAGCCAGGCGGCCGGCCCGACCGAGCCGACCAGGGTGTCCGCCGTGAAGCCGACCGCGCCGTCCGTCACCGGCCGGACCCGGTCGCCCCTGACCGCCCATTCCAGGTCCTGGGTGAGCCGGGGCTCCCCGGCGGGGTGGAGCAGCGCGGGCAGGGCCTCGCGTACGTTCCACTGGCCGTGCCTGACCGCGCGCAGCGCGTCGGCGAGCACGTCCTCGGGGACGGCCGTACGCTTGCCGACCTCGCTGTTCCACAGCTCGGCCGCGGCGGCCACGTTCGGCCCGTCGGTCCACAGACCGGCGGGGTCGTCGGGCAGCAGCGCGCCGACCACCGCCGCGCGGACCGCGCTGTCGACCCCCTGGAGTTCGTCCTTGGCGACAGCCGCGGGGGCGGCCTTGACCCCGAGGGCCTGGCGGGCCTCCGTGCTCAGGAACGTGCGCTGGTGAACGTCGACTCCCGGAAGCCCGGCCACGATCAGCCGGGCCACCGTGTCGGTGACCCCGGTCAGCCGGGCGAACTCCTCGGCGGCCTCCGGGAACCAGGGCGCAGGACCGCGCGCGGCCAGCTCCGCGAGGAACCCGCCGATCCAGGGGGCATCCCCCGCCACGCCCAGCGGGGTGGACTTCTGGAGCGTGTAGGGCTCCGGTGTCTCGAACCGCTCCGCCGGGTCGTGGAAGTACCCGCGGAAGGTGCAGCCGTCGTTGTCCGGCGAGCCGTGCTCCAGGATCGCCAGGAACGCGCCGCCGCCCAGCGGCAGCAGCCCTTCCCAGGAGCCCTCGTGCCATGCGCCCGACGGGGTGCGCAGCTGGTCGGCCCCCAGCCTCAGCGTCACCTCGCGCCAGCGGGTGGACCCGCCGTCGTTCCCGAGGCCCAGGGTGTCGAGCCGTTCGAGCAGCGTCCTCAGCACCTCGCGGTGCTCCTCCGTGGTGGTGAGGGCGGCGGCCCGGAACGCCAGGGCGCACACCCGGTCGATCAGCGCCGGCAACTCGGGGCGCCCGGTCGGCAGCCCGGTCCCGTCGAGGTGCAGGCGTACGGCGCGCTCCTGCGGCACGGCGGTCTCTCCGTGCCCGGCGGCCCTGGTCAGGGTGCGCAGGGCACGGAAGACGGTGTCTGCCTGGTCGTCACGGTTCCACCAGTAGCCGGCCGATCCGCCGACACCGCTCAGGGCCTGCTGGAGGACGACGTCCGCCGGACCGGCGGGTCCCTCCTCCTCCAGGCCCCCGTCGAGCGCCCGGGTGAGCCGCGCCGCGGCCCCGTCGAGGACGGCCTGCTGGCCGGCCGCGTGGCGCACGACCCCGGCGATGCCCGCGACGAGCGCGTCGTGCGTCACCGGCAGCAGCGCGCGGATGGCGGTGGGCAGCGCCTCCTTGTCCTCCTCGGCGGCGGCCGTCAGCAGGGCCGCCGCCGTGGCGCCGTCGAGGCGGCGCAGCGCGGCGGAGCCCTCCGGGTCACGGGCGGTCATGCACTCCCAGAACTGCACCGGCGGCAGCAGCAGCGTGCCCTCGCCGAAGACGCCCGGCGTACGGTCCGTCTTCGCGACGGAGGTCACGACGCCGTCGGTGTCGACGATCTCCAGCTGCCAGCCGTTGCGGACCACGGCGCGGGCCCGGTCGTCGCCCGGGAAGACCACGAGCGCGGCCGCCCTGCCCCGGTCGGCGGGCAGGGTGACGGTGTGTCCGGCGAGGTCCTGGGTGCGCCGGGAGCCGTCGGGCAGCCGGATCGTGCGGATGCCGACCACACCGTCCACGGGAGCCGAGGCCGGCGTGCGGCCGACGGTCGGGGAGGGGCCGAGCCAGCCGCTGTCGTAGGTGCTGCCCTCGGGGGCGTCGCGCAGTGCGTCGGACAGGAACGCGGGCAGACTCCGGCGGCCGCGCGTGTTCGTGGCCGGGTCGTACTCGTGATAGCCGTGGGCGTCCTGCTCGCCCTCCGCGTGCCACACCCAGTAGGAGGCCCCGTCGAAGATCAGCCACCGCTCCTCGGGAATCGTGGTGTCCCCGGTGTGCAGGACGCCCGCGCCGGTGGTGCGGCCGCCGCCCGGCAGGGGCAGCGTGAGCCGCAGGTCGGCCTTGTACCAGTCCATCTCGGTGCCCCGGGTGCCGCCCGGGCCCTCCATGGTCCGGGGGCTGTCGGCGCGGGTGTGCCAGTAGCCGCGCAGGCCGTCGGACCGGGACCGCCAGTAGACGAGCAGTTCGCCGTCCACGTGGTGGAAGCCCGGGTCGCCCCAGCTGTCGTTCGCCGGGATCCGCAGGTCGTGGGTGAGGAGCGTGCCTTCCGCGCCGATCACGCGTGCCTGGGCGGCGCCGGCCACGACGAGGTGCGGCCAGGCATCGGCGACGATGATGTCCTCGACGTCGTTCTTCGGGACGAGGGTGGCGGTGGCGTCCTCCCAGGCCGGCCAGCCGAGTTCGTCGAAGAGTCCGGCGCGCAGGGTCCGTGCCAGCACCGGTGCCAGGTCGGTGGCGACGGCCGCGCGGACCTCGTCCTCGGCCAGTGCCAGTGCCTCGGCCGGCAGCCACTTCAGCCGGGTGAGCGCGTCGGGCAGCTGGGGCAGACCCACGGCGGTGAACCGTCGCACGACCCCGCTCACCCACCGCGCGAGCAGCGGGCGCCCGCCCGGGGAGGCGGCCAGCACACGGATCGCGCGCCGCCCGGAGTCGTCGTCGCTGAACCGGTCCGCGCCCAGGCGGAAGGCGTCGTGGAAACGGGAGTCCGCGGTCAGCGACAGCAGCTCGCGGTGACCCTCGCCCGGGGCCCACTGCTCCAGCGGCAGCGCGGTGGCCTTCGTCGGCGCGGCCACGGGCACGTCCAGGGACAGCAGCAGGTCCATCAGATCGATGTCGTGCGTGACCGTCAACTCGCGGGAGGACGAGGCCAGTTCGGTCCGCATCTGGTCAGCCGCCCGTTCCACCAGCGGGTACAGCTCGGGCATCCGCGTGGAGCCGCGCCAGGACCGCGCCCGTTCCCGGAACACCAGGAACCGCTCCAGCCACCCCGCCGCCCCGTCGTGCGGACGCTGGTCCGCGGGCAGGGAGCCGTCCCACAGCGCGGCCGTGGCGCCGGAGGCCTCCAGGATGTCCAGCCACATCGCGGGCAGGTCATCGTCGGAGGACGAGGGGAGCGTGTCCAGCAGGGTGCCGCGCACCTTCGGCTCGCGCGCGGCCAGCGCCACCAGCGCCGTGCGGTGGCCCTTCCACCAGCCCGCCGCCGCGCGCAGCGTGGACGGCAGGACCAGCAGCTCGGCCAGATAGTCCTGCTCGGTCAGGTCCGCGTCGAGGCCGGCGGCGCGGGCCAGTCTGCGCAGGTCGTTCGCCATCTGCGCCGACGGCGGCAGACCGCCCGCCGTGCGGCGCAGGCACAGCCGGGTGAAGCGCCGCAGCGCCTCCTCGGCGGGGACCCGCGCGGCCAGCTCCTTCGCGTACGCCGACAGCACCTTCACCGGGAGCGCGCCGGCCAGCGCGAACTCCAGGAACACGGCGTCGAGCCGCTCCTCCTCGACGGCCAGCCCGTGTTCCGCCTCGGCCTTGCGGGCGCGGGTGAACAACTGGGCCGCGTAGGTGGCGTTCTCCTCCGCGAGGAACACCCGTCCGGCCTGCTCGTAGAAGGTCGGCAGGAAGTGCGGCACCGACGCCGCGAGCCGTGCGCCCAGCTCCAGACAGGCGTCCATGGCCGCCTTGGGCTTGGTCCGGGCCTGCCGGGCCGCCCGCTCCAGGTCCGGCACGATGCCCAGCGCGTGGTGCCCGTCCGCGGGGTGGTGCACCAGCACCCACTCGGGGAAGCCCAGCGACTGCCGCAGCCCCAGCCCCACGACCTCCGGCTCCGCGTCCTGCTCCAGACCGAGGAACCCGGCGGCCAGATCCTCCGCCGCGCCCAGCTCCCCGGCGACCAGCCGCACCACCACCCGGTCGTCCAGACCCGGATGACGGTACGTCCGCGCCGTCAGCGGCACCGCCCGCTCTCCGGCTCCCTCGGTGTCCGCCGGCAGCACCCCGCCCGCCGCCAGCATGTCCTCGTACGCCACAGTCTCGCCCCCGTTCATGCGTCCTTGCCCTCCTCGATCACGCGCCCGGCGTGCAGCGCCGCGGCCATCCGCATCCCCTCCGACCAGGCCACCGGGCCCACCTCGGCCAGCGGCAGGGCACGGCCGTCCTGGTCCTGCCAGGTGAGGCTGCCGGTCTCCACCTCGTCGTCCCAGTACGGCTCCCCGATCCACACGGAGGCCTCGACGGTGCGTTCGCCGTCCCGGACGCGGGCGGTGGCGTACCCACCGGAGACGCGGTACCCGAGGGAGGTGGCGCGGGCGGCGAGGGCGAAGCGGGAGCGGAACCGGCCTCCGGTGAAGTCCCGTACCTGGGTGGCCTTGGCCGCCAGGTCCGTCGGTCGCCGCCAGGTCGCCCGGTGTATCTGCTCGACGCGCTGGACGATGCCCAGCTCCGCCGCGAACTCCCGGATGTCGTCCAGGTCGGGCAGCAGTATTGGGTGCGGCAGGGTCACCGTGCGCGGGGAGAGGCGGACCGTCTCGCCGTCCAGGTTCACGACCCGCAGTTCGCCGGAGTCGGTGGCCCCCCGCAGGAAGCCGACCTCGTCCGGGTCGTCACCGACGATCGCGAGGTCGCGCAGCGCGGCCTGCCACGCCTCGTCCGGCCACACCCGGGCCAGCAGACCGGTGGGCACGGGCAGTGACGACACCATCCAGGCGTCCACCTGCGTGACGCATGCCGCCGCGTGCCGATCCAGCCATTCGGCGAACCGCCGCAGCCGGTCCACCTCCGGGTGGTCCTTCAGCGCCTTCGGCAGTGATTTCAACTGCCGTCCCGCCGCCCGGCCCGAGGTGGCTCGCGCCGCCACCCGCCCCTCCACAAGGGCGACTTCATACCCGTCGCCCGCCGACAGCCAACCCACGTACCCCAGCCCCTAGCGTCAATTGCACAGGAAGAAAGCACAGTTCAGCCGGGGAATCCCGGCCCACGTGCGACCATGTGCGGAACGCTAGCGGCAGCCACTGACAATCACTGCGGGGCCCCTCCCCGGAAGCCTCCTGTGACGCGCCGGGAGCCCCCGACGGCGCGCGGGCGCACGAGGCGATCCTCCTCCGGCGTCCGGCAAGCCAACCGAAGCGCGTGCGCCGCCGCATCCGTAGTCCTACGTAACCGGAGTACGTATTACCGGCCAGTCACCGAGGCCGACGCCGCGCCCTCCGCGCACCACCGTGCGCGCTCACCCTCCGCAGCGGCGCGTGGCTGCGGTGCGGTGGCCGGCCGGGCCGCGGTGTCCGTACGGTCACCTTTGCCCGACGCTGCCTCCTATATCGCACAAATGTGCGTGACCTGCCGGTTTTCCTGGAACAGGACCGCGCCGTCGCGGCCGTGGGCTCCTATGGTGGGGATCACGGAAGGCCGACGGACGCTGAGGCGGCGACCATGACGGATACGGCGAACGACTACGCGGCGGTGTTCCAGGCACTGCCGGGCATGGTGGCGCTGCTGACACCCGAGCTGGTGTACGCGGACGCGAACGAGGAGTTCCTGCGGCTGTCGGGCCGCACCCGTGAGCAGGTGGTCGGCCGGTACCTCTTCGACGTCTTCCCGGACAACCCCACCGACCCCTCCGCCAGCGGTATGCGCAACCTGGCCGCCTCCCTGCACCGGGTGGTGGAGACCGGTGAGCGGGACGCGATGGCGCTGCAGCGCTACGACGTGGAGTCGGTGGAGCGGCCGGGGGAGTGGGAGGAGCGGTACTGGAGCCCGGTGAACGCCCCGGTGCTCGGCCCCGACGGGAAGGTGGTCCTCCTGATCCACAAGGTGGAGGAGGTCACCGAGCTGATCCGGGCCCGTGAGCGCTCCCCGGGGGATCGGGCCAGCGTGCTGGAGGCCGAGCTGTACACCCGCGCCCGTGAGCTGCAGGAGGTCAACGAGCGGCTGCGCGAGGCGCACGCCCACGAGCGGGAGGTCGCGCTCGCCCTGCAGACGGCGATGCTGCCCGCGCCCAAGCCGCTCGGTCACCACCGAGCGTCGGTGCGCTACCGGCCGGCGACCGACGCGCTGAACGTGTGCGGCGACTGGTACGACCTGGTCGACCTGACCGGCGCCGACCGCATCGGCATCGCCGTGGGTGACGTGGTCGGACACGGCCTGGCCGCCGCCTGTGTCATGGGCAAGCTGCGCAGTGCGCTGAGCGCCGCGTCCCTGGTGGCGGACGG
The DNA here is from genome assembly GCF_042802995.1 of Streptomyces sp. NPDC057438. Lineage (NCBI taxonomy): Bacteria > Bacillati > Actinomycetota > Actinomycetes > Kitasatosporales > Streptomycetaceae > Streptomyces > Streptomyces sp. NPDC057438. Next base: position 2,678 of record NZ_JBHVDD010000023.1, on the reverse strand, counting down.
CCCCGCGCAGGCACTGGACGCGCTCGGCCTGTACGCCTGCTCCGTCGACGGCGCCGAGAACACCACCGCCGTACAGACCTGCGTCGACTGGGACACCCGCACGATCACCTACAGCAGCGCCGGGCATCTGCCGCCCGCGCTGCTGTGCGGTGATGGCGAGGTCGTCTTCCTCGACGCGGCCACCGACCCCCCGCTCGGCGCCCGCCCGGAGCACACGCCCCGGCCCGAGGCCACCGTCGGCTTCACCGAGGGCGACCTGCTCGTCCTCTACACCGACGGCTTGGTCGAACGCCGCGGCGAGGACATCGACCACAGCCTCGCCCGCCTCGCCGACGCGCTCACCCGCCACCGCCGGGCCGGCCCCGAACCCCTCGCCGACGCCCTTCTGCTCGACCTTCTCCCCGCGGGCCGGGCCACCGACGACGCGGCCCTCGTCATCCTCCAGCTCTGATCCCGACGGAACCCGGTCGGCGGGACTCAGCCGAGGAAGTCGGCGACCAGCGCGGCGAACTCGTCCGGGTCGGCCAGCCGGACGCCGAGGCTCTCGGCCTTGGCGCGCTTGGAGCCGGCGTTCTCGCCCGCCACGACCAGGGAGGTCTTCCTGGAGACGCTGGAGGAGGCGCGTCCCCCGGCCCGCTCGATGAGTTCGTTCATCTGGTTGCGGCTGAGCTTCTCCAGGACGCCGGTCATCGCGCCCGTGACCACCACGGCCATCCCCGCCAGCGGCCCGCCCGAGGCCTCGGCGCCCTCCTGCGGACCTTCCGGGTCGCCGGCCGGGGCGGGCGGTGTGGCGCCCGGCTCCGTCATGTTCACCCCGGCCGCCACCAGCTTGTCGATGAGCGGGGCGAGTTCGGCCAGCTCGGCCACGATGGACGGGGCCTTCTCGGTGCCGATGCCCTCGACCCGCTGGATCGCCTCGGCGTCCGCGGCACGGATGTTGTCCATGGTGGCGAAGTAGCGGGCGATACGGCGGGACATGGAGCGTCCGGTGCCCCGCACGCCCAGCGCGCACAGCACCCGGGACAGCGGGCGCCCCCGGGCCGTGTCGAGCGCGGCGAGGAGGTTGTCGGTGCTGGTCTCGCCCATGCGGTCCAGGCTCAGCAGCTGCTCCCGGGTGAGGGCGAACAGATCGGCGAGATCGGCGACGAGTCCCGCCTCCACGAGCTGGACGATCCGGGTGTGGCCGAGCCCCTCCACGTCGAGCTGATCGCGGCCCACGGCGTACGAGAGGGACGCGACCAGATGGCAGTTGCGGCCGTTCTCGCAGCGCCAGCGCTGTTCTCCGGTGTCGATGGCGGATCCGCATCTCGGGCACACCTCGGGGAAGACGATGGGCTGTTCGTCGCCGGTGCGCAGATGGGCGACGGGCGCCTCCACGCGCGGGATGACGTCACCGGCGCGGTGCACCATGACGTGGTCGCCCAGGCGCAGGTCACGGCGGGTGATGTCGGCCGGGTTGTGGAGGGTGGCGTAGGTGATGGTGGAGCCGTCGATCTCGACGGGCTCCAGCACTCCGCGCGGCGCGATGATGCCGGTGCGGCCGACGTTCCACTGCACCTCCAGCAGCCGCGTGATCTTCTCGACGGCCGGCAGCTTGTAGGCGATCGCCCAGCGCGGGGCGCGGGTACCGGACCCGGCGGCCCGCTGGTCGGCGGCCAGGTCCGCCTTGATCACGATCCCGTCGATCCCGAACGGCAGCTCCGCCCGCAGCCCGGCGATCTCCTTCACCCGGTCCAGGACCTCCTCGACCGAGGCGGCCGTGACACCGGGGACGGCCGTGCTCGCGGTGGTGTTCACCCCCAGCTCGGCGGCCCGCGCCATCAGTTCGCTGTGGGCCAGCTCGCCCAGCCGGGCGGCGGAGTCGGCGTCCGTCCCGGGCAGGGCCAGCAGCCCGTACCCGAAGAACGTCATCGGCACGGTGTAGGTCCGCTCCCTGGCGCGCAGCGTGCCCGCCGCGGCGTTGCGCGGATTGGCGAACGGCTGCCCGCCGTGCCCGGTGCGCACCTCGTTGGCGTGTTCGAACTGGGCCGTCGTCATGAGGACTTCGCCCCGCACCTCGACCGTCACCGGCTCCGCCAGCTCCCGCGGCAGCCCCTCGATGGTGCCGATGGCGTGCGAGACGTCCTCCCCGGCCGTCCCGTCGCCCCGCGTGATCAGCCGCGTGAGCCGCCCCCGGGTGTACCGGGCGGCGACCGCCAGCCCGTCGAGCTTCGGTTCCACCCCGAACCGCTCCACGTCGTGCCCGATCCGCCGGGCCAGCGACGCCGTCCACGCCGTGAACTCCTCGGCGGAGAACACGTTGTCCAGGCTCAGCATCGCGACCGTGTGGGGTACGTCCCCCTCGACGGCCCCGCCGGCCACCTTCCCCGTGGGCGACTCCGGCAGGACCTGCTCGGGATGCGCGGCCTCCCACACCGCGATGCCGCGCACGAGCCGGTCGTAGGTGTCGTCGTCCAGCGCCGACGTGCCGCCGGTGTAGTACGCGGCCGAGGCTCGGACCGCGTCCTCGACGGCCTGGGCATAGGCGGCGGCATCCACGATCACTGCAACTGAAGTCGTCATGGGAGCCATCCTGCCTCCCACCACTGACAATGCCCCGGCGTCGGCCGGGAGGGCGCCTCTCAGCGCTTCGGCCGGGTGAGCGGGACGCGCCGCGGGCCGGACGGGAGGGTGTCCCG